>CAMWUM010000151.1 GCA_947177435.1 uncultured Muribaculaceae bacterium | reverse complement strand
ATTGTCGTGTCTGTAAAGATGGCTGGCGAGTTGGGTTCGTCAACCGTAGGTGATAAAACAAGAGGAGGCCGCCTGTAAATCCAGGCCGCCAAACCTCCTACTATCAGAGTAAGGATTATAAGTGAAACGTTATATTTTCTTCTCCTTGAGGACATCAATTTGTTTAGGGTTATTAATTCCAGTTGGTGATTTCGCCGCCCACGTCAATCTTGACTTGATCGGGATTCTTGTCGACAACGAGGGTCACGATGTGATGAATGCCTGGCTTGAAGATGAACGAGCTTTCGTACATGAAAGAGACGCCGTTCATAACCACCTCGATCAGGGGCATGCGGTCGACGCGCTGGGGCACGATGATGGCCGAGAAACTCGTGCGGTCATTCTGGCGGGCAGTGATGGTCTTGCGCAAGGCTCGCATATTTTTGGTGGCCACGCCGGCCTGGAGGTCAATGTCGGCCTCGGTGACGGTGTTGTGGATGTAGAGAGTGGCTGTCTCAGGAAAATCGCCTTCGAAGTCCTCGCCCTTGACCAGACGCACCGTCAGCTTGCTCATGATGTGCCTGAACTGCAGGTTGACGGCGCTCGACGTAGCCTTAACGCTGGCTGCCGATGTGTAGAGGAAGTCAGATGCTTCGTATCCGTCCATGGCGGCTGAAGAGTTTTTGCGCTGGTCGTTCTGCACGGCAAAAGGCAGGTCGGTGACGGATGACACCGATGCCTGATAAGGATAGTAGGCGTAGACGTTGTAGTTGCCCTCATCCCAATAGAGTTGTCGGCGGGAGTTCCATTTGCCTGATGCGTAGGTCAGAGGCTCGTTGTTGGCGGTATTGCCAGCGATTTCCAGCATCTTGTCCGATTCGGCCACGTATATTCCCACCACATCCCCGTTTTCAAAGGATGTGTCGGTGGCTCTTGACTCAGACGGATGGCTGAACGTAAACGTCATGGCAGTTTTTCCGGTGGCTGTATTATCAGGTTGGTCTATCGACTCGCCGGTGCAAGATACTGCTCCGACGGTCAATACAATAACGCTGGCGAGTGATATAATATTGTATTTCATTTCAGATAGAGGATTGGATTATATTTTCGATTTCCTGTTGGAGAGCGGGCTGCCTTTGTGCATGACTGGAGCGTAGGAGCGCGATGCGGCACTGTGCGGCATCAGGTCGGCGCTTCGCGATGCCACGGCGGCTTCGCGCTTGTCGTTGGCCACGAACTCCTCAAAGCTGTAAGACTCGCCGGCGTACCTCTTGATGCGCTTCACGATGCTTTCGCGGCTGATGGTGCTGTAGTAGGGGATGTCGTTGTTCATGCAGCTGTTCTGCTCGGAGCGGAACACGCCTCGGCTATGCATGTAGCCACCCTCGAATATGTCTACGATATCGCTGTAGCGTGGGTCGAAGATGAGGTGGCTCCAGCCCACCTGGTGCATCTTGCCGGTGAGTTCGAGGTTGTCGAACCATCCGAGGCTCTTGGCCCATTGTATAGCTTCGACGTGCTGGCAGCAGGTGCAGTCGCAGAAGTCGATGAAGGCGTTGTGGTAGATGTACTCGTCGCCGAGCTTGCCGAAGCCGTGACCGCCGGCCTCGTGCTGGATTACGCCGCGCGAGTCGAAGGGATAGCCGTAGTTGCTCTTCGGGCAGAATGCGATGGCAAAACCGTCGGCCCACATCTGGCAGATGCCGCCGTAATCGGTGCTGTTGGGCACGACGATGGCCAGGGTCTGGTTGAGGTTGCCGGTGTTGACAGTGGGCGCGTTGAGCACGTAGTCAACCAGCGCGTCGTAGTCGCATTTCAGGCCCACGCCGCCGGTGTACGTGGTGTTGAACCTGTTGTAGCGGATGGAGTTGATGGTGCCCACGCCTGACTCGGTCGATACGGGGAAGGCGGTGTAGACATTGAAGTAGTCGCGGTAGGTGGTGTAAGGCTCGATGCCGAAGAAGTATTCCACTTCCTCCTTAATGTCTTTAAGGTATGTGCCGTCGGCGATTTCCTTTGCGTCATATCCGTCGCCGAGGATTACGATGTTGATGCCGCCGTTGTTGCCCTTGGTGGCCTTTTGGAGGGTGATGTATTGGTCTTCGCCATGCTCGTATCCGTACTGGGTGACGTGGCAACAGTGGGTATAGTCTTTATCTTTCAGGCGGAACACTACGTCGCCCTCGCGCTGCGTGGTGGGCGTGCCTTGCTTGATGGTGAGCACCACTTCGTTTTTCTTTGAGCCGGTGGTCTGCGAAAGTTCGCACCAGTCGGGCATGGACTCAACCACCCAATCGCCCTCGGCGTCAATTGTGAGCGTCTGCTTATGCTCGGTGCTGAGCGCGCAGGCCACAGAGGGACGGCATACGAGTTGGTGGTGGGCAGAGATGCGCTTGAAATCGCACCAACCAGTAGCGGTCTGATATTGAACTACGGACGCCTCGGGCACTTCGAGCGTGAAGTTGTCCTTAGCCACGCCGTCGAACGCGCCCTGCTGGATATATGGAGGAATATGGTTTTTGGTTACGATCGAGCCTATGCCATAGCAGTTGTTGAAGGCTCCGCCGCGGATGTTTTCAAGAGATTCAGGAAAGGATAGACCTTCGAGACCCCTGCATTCGGCAAATGCGCCCTCGCCGATGGTAAGCAGGCCTTCGCTAAACTCCAATGTGCCCATCAGTCGCCAGTTGTAGGCAAACGCATAGTTGCCGATAGTGACGAGATTCTTGGGGAGCACTAACACGCCTGAGAAATCACAGCCCATGAATGCCTGATCGCTTATGACGGTCAGATCTTTCGGCAGAGCCAATTCACCTCTTAGAGGAGTGCCTTTAAAGGCTTCTTCGCCTATTGAGGTGATGCCATCGTGCAGTACCAGATTGCCGTTGAATCCGCATAGCTGGAATGTCCAAAGGGGTATCTCAGTAACGCCCTGGGGTATTTCGATAGATCCGGTCAGGTTCTTGCACTCTAAGAAAGCGCCGCCGCATATTTGCTGAAGTTTGTCAGGGAGATGCAGGCTGCCGTAAAGGCCAGTGCAATCATAGAAAGCGAAAGAGCCGATAATCTCTACGCTTTCGGGTATGCTCAGCTCGCAAGTGAAGCCGCAATGGGCAAAAGTACCGGCTGAGAAGGAGTGTTCGTTCTTGCCAATTTTCTTCAGAGTGGACGGGAGCGACAGCGTGCCGGTGAGAGACTTGCATTCGAAAAAAGCGCCAACTTGTATATCTGTTACTCCCTCAGGGATAATCAATGATCCAGAAAGATTGCTGCACTGACAGAATGCGTCTGTTTCAATCACTTTCAAAACATCAGGCAGAACAAGCGAAGTCAGTGATGTCTTGTTGCGCATTGCGCCGTTCGGAATTCTATCGTTTTCAACACGCACTTCCTTTAGATTCAATGCTTGGAGCATGGGCATATCGTCGCGCATGAAATTGAAGTCTAAACCACCAATCTTGCCGGTAATCTTGAGATTGCGGAGTTTGGTGTAGTCCTTTCCTGCCGCTTCGATCGCACTTTTGAGTTGGCCGTAGTCGGGGCAGTCAACGATGACATACTCCTTGGCGGAGGCGTCGTGGCTCACAAGGTCATTCTCCCAAGGAGTGATGCTTTCGCTGATGAGGGTGAGCGTGTAGCCGCCGCTGGGGGTCTTTTTGTCGACTTTGATGCCGAAGTTGTTCATCTTGCCCGACACGTATTCAAAGGCTTCGTCCTTAGAGAACTTATAAGGAATGCCATCGATGGTGATGCTGAACATATTGGTGCCGGCCGGCACTGTCTGAGGCACAACGATTGCGCGCCACTCGTCGCCGCGCTTGGTAGGGATGATGGCATTTGGGCTAACCTCGCCGGTGGGGGTTACTTTGCCTGTGGCGAGGTCGATGACGGCCTCCTGTATTGTGTTGTGTACAAGCACCTGCTTTTCGAGTCCGGCCCATTCGCCGTTGGCGAAGCCTGAGCCCTCGACGAGGGTGACGCGTGCGTTGGCCATGCGGTGGGCGAGCGGCAGGCGTATGACATTGGCTGTGGGCTCTACGCCTGTAACCTTGCCCCAGAGGAAGTCTGAAGCCTCGTAGTCGCCCATCGTGCCGTCGTTGGGGGTGTGGCCCTGGTTGGTAAGGACGGTGAATTTATAGTTGTTCACGTCGTCAGGCGAGCCGAAAGGATAGTAGCCGTACACGTCGATGCGTGTGTGCTTGTCTTTCCAATAGACGTCGTAGGCCGAATTCCAGTGGTTATTTGCCTCGTCAAACGTATGGCGCACGTTGTCGCCTCGGTTGCCCGACGACTTTAATGTGCCGGGTTGTGTGCCTTCATAGTCTACGATGAACACGCCCATAACGTCGCCGTCGGCAAAGCCGTCGTCGTTGGCGCGGGTGACGCATTCCTGCGTGATCTGGCCGGCGAGAGTGATGGCGCCGAGGCCCGATGTGTCCTGGCCGGGTGCTTCGAACAGTTCCTCGGTGCACGCCGTCAGCATGAGCGACGCCGAGAGACCGGCCATGATAAAGTATTTATTCATACAAAGGATATAGATAAATGGTGAGAGGTTTATTCAAATTATTTGGCTGTACCGCCATTGTCGGTGCCGTCTTCGGTCCATGGGCTGATGCTTACGTCTACGCCGTCGGCGGTTTTGTTAAGGGTGACGGTGCATTTGTGGGTCTTGGCGCTCTCGAAAGTTAGTGCTTTTTTGACGTTGTACTCGAGTCCGTCTACGCTGACTGTGATGAGATTGCCTTCGTCCACGGTCTGGGGCACGATGTATGCCTTATAGGCGTTGTTCTCAAACAGAGGAATGACCGATGTGGCCGAGCCCGTGGGTGTGACTGCGCCGGTGGCGATGTCGACGGTCGACGAGCATTTCACGCCGTTGACCTTGACAGAGACGGAGGCCGATGCAAGCGATTGGGCGGTGAAGCCGTTGCCGGCCTGGAGGTTGATGACGATACGGCTCATCACGTGGTTGGCGGGCAGTGATATGGCGCTGGCCGTGGGGGCAATGTCGGTCGCTTTGCCAGTCATGAAGTCAGACGCCTTGTATGCGTCAAGGGTTGACTGGTCCGTGCGTACGCTGAACGGGTATTCGCTTACCGACGATATGCCGGCGTAAGGATAGTAGAGGTAGAAGTCGGCATGTGTATTCTTGTCTTTCCAGTAGATGGGCGAGTCGGATTTCCAGGAGCCGTTGTAGGCAAAGCCCATGTTGTCGACATGGTTGCCTGTTGTGCCCAGAGCGCCGGGGTCGGTGCCGTTGTAATTTACGACATACAGGCCGATTTTGTCTCCGTTCTCAAATCCGAAATCCGTGGCACGCGAGTCAACAACTGAGGGGCTTATTTTTATTTCGAGTTTGTCGGTAGTCGGGTTGTTTGGTTCGGGCGGATTCAACGGGGTGTCTGCCTCCTTGGAGCAGGCCGCCAGGATTATCGCCACTGTGGCTATGATGGATATTGTAAGGTATTTCATTAGATAATGAGTGTCAGAATATGATGTTATAGCGCAAAGGTACAAAGATACGCAGTTTGGAAAAAATAATAATTGGTT
>CAMWUM010000150.1 GCA_947177435.1 uncultured Muribaculaceae bacterium | reverse complement strand
GCCTACACCTATATTAACAACTCGCCTTACGTCATCGACGGCAAGTACCTCCTGGGCGGCACTCAGCTCTACCAGACCAACCCCTTCGCCGCCATGTACGCCGCCGGCTGGAACAAGTTCACCAGCCGCCAGCTGCAGTTTGACGCCGGCATCAAGCTCGACCTGAGCCGCATCACCGAGGGCCTTGGCTTCCGTGTGATGTACGGTGTGGACTACTCGACCACCTACAACACCTCTATCACCAATGAGTACCGCACTTATGAGGCTACTTGGGACAACGCTCTGGGCTACGACATGATCACCGCCCTCACTCCCTACAACCTCGACAAGCGCAACGCCACTCAGAACATCTCCGGCTCGAGCGAGCGCCAGATCATGGCCTTCAACGCCTACTTTGACTACAAGCGCACCTTCGCCGAGAAGCACAACATCTATGCAATGCTGCTTGCTAATGGCTACCAGCAGACCAATGCAGGTGACTACCACCGCGTGTCGAACACCAACCTTGGCCTGACTGCCACCTACAACTATGACCAGCGTTACTACGTAGAGTTCAGCGGCGCCGAGGTGTACTCGACCAAGCTGCCCGCCGGCAACCGCACCGCCTTCTCTCCCACCGCCAGCGCTGCTTGGCGTCTGAGCCAGGAAAGCTTCATCAAGGACAACCCCTCGATGAACTGGATCAACGAACTCAAGCTCTCTGCCGGCTACAGCGTCATCAACCAGGACCTCGACATCGAGAAGTACTACATGTACCAGGACATCTTCACCGCCACCGGCGCATGGTGGGGCTGGAGCGAGGTGAACAACGCTATGCAGACCACCGACTACCGCCGCGGCGGCAACAAGGACCTCACCTTCATCAAGCGCAAGGAGGTGACCGTCAGCCTGCAGGGCGCGTTCTTCGACAACACCCTCAATCTCCAGGCTGACTTCTTCCAGAGCCACAAGGACGGTCAGCTGTGCATCCCCTCGACCGTGTTCCCCAGCTACTTCCAGACCTACTGGCCTGAGAGCGACATGCGTCCCTACATCAACTACAACAACACCCGCTACACCGGCTTTGACTGGGGCATCAACTATGCCAAGAACTTCGGCAACGACGTAAGCTTCGGCATGGGCTTCAACGGCATGTACGTCACCAGCAAGAACACCCGCTGGGACGAGAACGTTGAGTACGACTGGCTCCGCACTGAGGGCGCCCTCGGCTCCGCAATGCGCGGCTACGAGTGCCTCGGATTCTTCCAGAGCGAAGATGAAATCGCCAACTCGGCTGTCATCAACAAGAACACCAAGCCTGGCGACCTCAAGTACAAGGACCAGAACGGCGACGGCGTAATCGACGGCAAGGACAACGTGATCATCGGCAACTGGGCCGCTCCCTGGACTCTCGGCGTCAACCTGAGCGTCGGCTACAAGGGCTTCACCCTCTTCGCCGCCGGCCACGCCCGCATCGGCGGCAACGGCCTCAAGGACAATCTCAACGCTCACGTATACGGCAACCGCAAGTACACCTCGATCGTGCGCGGACGTTGGACTCCGGAGACCGCAGACAAGGCCACCTATCCCCGTCTGACCACCCAGGGCGGCGAGCTCAACTTCGTCACCTCCGACTTCTGGATGTACAGCACCGACGCCTTCCTGATCGACAAGATCCAGCTCACCTACGACTTCCCCCAGCGCTGGTTTGACCACAAGTTCGTCAAGGGCCTGCAGCTGTACGTCTACGGCGCCAACCTGGCCGGCTTCTATCGCGAAGAGCGCAAGTACCAGGAGACCAACATCGGTTCGGCTCCTCAGTGCCGCAACTACAACTTCGGCGTGAAAGTCGATTTCTAATCCTATTAATTCCTGAAAACAAACATGAAAAAGATAGTTTCAACATTGGCCATCGCCGGCGCATGCCTTGCGCTCACCAGCTGCGACGACTTGTTTGAACCTGCACAGGAGAACAACCTGGGTCTTGAGTACATGTACAACAACCCCAGCTACGCCGAGGGCATTCTGGCCAACGCCTACACCCGCATTCCCATCGGCTCGTACCCCTGGAGCGAGGTCGCCACTGACGACGCCGTCAGCAACGACGCCGACAACTCGTGGCGCCGTCTGGCTGCCGGCACCTGGCGTGCAGACAACAACCCCACCGAGCGCTGGCAGAACTGCCGCGCGGCCATCCAGTACCTCAACCTCTTCCTGGCCAACGCCGAGAAGGTGGCTTGGAACACCAACGAGACCCTCAACAAGATGTACTGCGACCGCGAAATGGGCGAGGCTTACGCCCTGCGCGCCATGTACATGTACTACCTGCTTGAGGCCCACGCCGGCTACACCGCCGACGGTGAGCTCCTTGGCGTGCCCATCGTCACCGAGCCCGAGACCCAGGCCAGCAACTTCAACGCTCCGCGCAACACCTTCGCCGAGTGCGTAGACGCCATGCGCGCCGACGCCGCCAAGGCTCTCGAGCTGCTGCCCCTGCAGTACGGCAAGACCGACGAGATGGAGCGCCTCCACGCTCGCTATCCCGAGACCAACATCAACAACGTCAACCGCGTGTTCGGCACCAACTTCGTAGGCCGTATCGACGGCCACATCGTTGAGGCCTTCCTCGCCAAGCTCGACCTGATGGGCGCCAGCCCTCGCTTCGCCAACGGCTCCGGCATCACCTGGGAGGACGCTGCCAAGAGCGCTGCCACTGTCATCAACCGCGTAGGCGGCGTGCAGGGCGTTGACCCCACCGGCTACACCTGGTACTGCAATGTCGACGACATCGAGAACCTGCGTATGGCCGACCTGCCCCTCGAAGTCCTCTGGGCCGGCGAGCGCGGCAAGGGCAACGGCACCGAGAGCGAAAACTATCCCCCCACGCTCTACGGCAACGGCCGCATCAACCCCTCGCAGAACTTCGTTGACGCTTTCCCGATGGCCAACGGCTATCCCATCACCGACTCGCGCTCGGGCTATAGCAAGAACGATCCCTACTCAGGCCGCGACCCCCGCCTTGCCACCTACGTTCTTTACAACGGCAGCCAGGCCGGTCTGACCAACACCACCATCAACACCGCAGCCAACGGCTCGACCAACGACGCCCTCAACAAGGTCAACGGCAAGTCGACCCGCACCGGCTACTACCTCAAGAAGCTCATGCGCCAGGACATCAGCCTTGACCCCAGCGCCAAGACCGAGCAGAACCACTACACCCCCCGCATCCGCTACACCGAGATGTTCCTCACCTACGCTGAGGCTGCCAACGAGGCTTACGGCCCCACCGGCAAGGGCAACCAGGCTTACTCGGCCTATGACGTGATCAAGGCCATCCGCGCCCGCGCCGGCGTCGGCGCCGGCAATGACGCCTACCTTGAGAGCATCAAGGGCGACAAGGACAAGATGCGCGAGCTCATCCGCAACGAGCGCCGCATCGAGCTCTCGTTCGAAGGCCACCGCTTCTGGGATCTCCGCCGCTGGATGGCCCCGCTCAACGAGACCGTCACCGGCATGAGCATCGAGGCCGGCCCCGCAGGCGTATTCTATGAGGTAATCGACGTAGAGAACCGCCAGTACGGCGAGCACATGAACTACGGCCCCATCCCCTACAGCGAGGTGCTCAAGTTCAGCGAGCTCAAGCAGAACAAGGGCTGGTAATTAACTTACCTAAAACAAACACAAGACAATGAACAAATCACTTATAGCTATCATGTCGGGCGCCGCAGCCGTGCTTGGCCTCGCTTCTTGCCAAAACCAGGAGCAGCTCTTCCCCGACTTTGAATACCAGACCATCTACTTCGCCACCCAGGCCCCCGTCCAGAGCATCACTCTGGGCGAGGACGGCGAGTACGATGTGACGTGGGACAACGAGCACCGTTTCGTCATCTACGCCACCATGGGCGGTGTCAACTCCAACAAGAGCAACCGCTGGGCAGCCTACGTGATTGACAACTCGCTGGTCGAGGGCCTCGAGTACGTTGACGGCACCCCCGTCAAGGCTCTCCCCGCCAGCCACTACCAGATCACCAGCGACCCCAAGCGCATCTACATCAACAAGGGCAGCGTCATGGGCGGCATCGACATCAAGCTCACCGACGCTTTCTTCGCCGATCCCGAGGCTGTTGACGTTTGCTACGTCATCCCCGTGCGCCTGACCGCCGCCAGCGATTCTATCCTCAGCGGCACCCTCAAGGAGGGTTTCGAGCCCAACATCCTCGACGCCTCTGCATGGGACGTGCTGCCTAGGAACTACACCCTCTATGGCATCAAGTACAAGAACCAGTGGCACGGCACATGGCTGAGCCGCGGCGAAGTCACCAAGGACGGCGTCACCACCAAGCACGAAGACTCGCAGGGCTGGTGGGAGAACGAGGAAATCCACTACCTCACCTCCAAGAGCCTCAACCAGTGCCACTACGTGCAGGAGAACGCCATCACCATCACCAACGCCGACGGCACCCTGGGCGAGGCAAACCCCTCGGTTGACGTAATCCTCACCATCGCCAACGACGGCACCATCTCGTTCTCGACCGAGACCGAAGGCGCCACCGTCACCGGCTCGGGCAAGTACACCTACCACGGCGCAGGCCAGGCTTGGGGCGCTCTCGAGCGCGACAAGATGGAGCTCGACTTCACCTACACCGTGCCTTACGTAGCCAACCTTGCCACCGGCGAGACCGCCACGCTCACCGTCAGCGTCAAGGAGACCCTCGTCTCTCGCGACCGCCAGAGCAAGTTTGAGACCTTCGAATACGTCATTAAGTAATTAAATCAGACTTTTTAGCATGAAAACCTATAACAAGCTTTTGGCTATCCTCGCCGTGGGCACTTTCCTTGCATCGTGCGATGAGAAGGAGACCGTCTTCGTTGTGGAGAAGCCCGAAAGCCTCACCGAGGTGGAGGCCCTCAACTCGTGGGACAACCTCAAGAGCTACATCGACCGCGGAGCATACCCCAACTTCAAGTTGGGGTGCGCCCTCGGCGCCACCGACTATTCCGCTCGCGGCATAGTTTATCGCGTGGCCAACGCCAACTTTGACGAGGTCACTCTCGGCAACGCCATGAAGTACGCTTCTGTTGTCGGCGACGACGGCACCATGAACTTCGGCACCATCACCGACTTCCTCGACGCCACCGAAGGCACCGGCATCTCTGTCTATGGCCACACCCTGGCCTGGCACGCCCAGCAGAACAAGACCTACCTCAACAGCCTGCTGGCTGACCACAAGGTAGAGATTGGCTACGATGACTTCATCAGCGACGTGCGCTATGATTTCGAGGGCATGACCGAGGTTCCCTTCAACAGCATCGGCAAGTTCTCGGCCACCATCGTCGACGGCGTGCTGCACGCCGAGTGCTCCAACAAGAACCACAAGTTCTACATCGTTGAGGACGCTCAGACCGAGGTGGGCACCACCTATCAGACCCGCATTTACATCAAGGGCAGCAAGAATGTCAGCCTCCCCATCCGCATGGACGGCGCCGACGAACTCATCAAGGTGCCCGTCACCACCGACTGGCAGGAGCTCACCATCACCGGCGTAGCCACCCAGACCAACACCTGCATCACCA
>CAMWUM010000149.1 GCA_947177435.1 uncultured Muribaculaceae bacterium | reverse complement strand
CTGCAAATAAGTTGCAATACTTACGAAAGAATTGTGAAAATATTCGTAAATTTGCGTTGAAGGAATGAATATGAACTTAACTTGATATACACAAATGACAAAGCAAAATAAAATACAGATTTTCAATGATCGTCGCGTGCGAACGGTCTGGGATTCAGATAAGGAGGAATGGTTCTTCTCCGTAGTTGATGTTGTGGCTGTGTTGACCGACAGTGATTATCAGACAGCCCGTAAATATTGGAAAAATCTAAAAAGCAGAATCAAGAAGGAGGGTGGTGAACTGGTAACAGATTGTTACCAGTTGAAACTGCCTGCGCCTGATGGCAAAATGCGTTTAACCGATGTAGCTAATACTGAGCAACTTTTCCGTATCATACAGTCAATACCCTCACCAAAGGCAGAACCTTTTAAGCAGTGGATGGCGCAAGTCGCGGCCCAAAGGATTGACCAGATGCAGAACCCCGAACTTTCCATTGACCAAGCAGTAGCAGATTATCGCAGGCTGGGTTACTCGGAAGAATGGATAAACCAGCGTATCCGCACGATTGAGGTAAGAAAACTTCTCACTGACGAATGGAAGCGTTGTGGCGTGGCCGATTGGCAGTACGCGTCGCTCACGGATATAATCACGCAGCAATGGAGTGGAATGTCAACAAGGCAGTACAAGGGATTCAAAGGTCTGCATAAAGAAAACCTGCGTGACAATATGACTAACATTGAGCTTGCTCTCAACATGCTTGCTGAAGCCTCTACCACAGAAATATCGAAGCAAAACAACCCACAAACCTTCTCTCAGAGTGCGACTGCGGCCCGAAGCGGTGGAAATGTGGCAAAGGCTGCACGTGTCGAGCTCGAGAGCAAGCTTGGCAGAAGTGTTATCTCCAGCCATAAGGCCGCTGACTATCTACCTCCAGTCCATCCTGGCGTCGATGTCATCGAGAACGAATGATAGAGACGCCGATTTTGTTATGTTAGGCGGCCAGCAGGGGTATGAATAGTCTTTTTGTTATCATTTTTTGCCTGTTGGGTTGGATTATGCGCAAAATTACGAAAAATATGCTGCAAATAAGTTGCAATACTTACGAAAGAATTGTGAAAATATTCGTAAATTTGCACTGCAATCTAAGCCGCGCGCAACGAATATGGACTACAACGAAGCAAAGAGTACTCTGTCGGCCCGTAAGGTTAAGCCTACGGCCAACCGGATAATCATATATAAGGTGTTGTCCGAGGCCACACATCCGGTGAGCCTTACTGACCTCGAAATCGCAATCGGGACGATTGACAAGGCAAGTATATTCCGCACGCTTACAATGTTTGCAGATCACGACTTGGTACACGCTTTCATGGATGGCAGCAAGTCGATGAAGTATGAGTTGTGCGTGGCCGGCGTGCATACCATCGGCGACATGCATGCTCATTTCTATTGTGAAAAGTGTCTCAAGACTTATTGCCTTGAGGACGTGCGGGTGCCCCAGGCCAACCTCCCGGAAGGGTTCACTGCGCACGATGTAAATTATGTGGTAAAGGGCATTTGCCCGGATTGCCAAGGAAAGCTTTAGAAATTCAATATATGACTAAGCCAATCATCTACCAGCTGCTGCCCCGTCTCTTCACCAACTATTGCGAAGAGCCTGTGCGCGGTGGCACTATTGTGCAGAATGGTTCGGGCAAGCTCAATGCCATTACGCCTCGCATACTTAAGGAAATCAAGAAATTGGGCGCTACGCACGTGTGGTACACCGGCGTAATCGAACATGCGCACGACGCTGACTACACCATCTACGGCATCCCGCGCCACAATGTGCACGTGATCAAAGGCCACGCCGGCAGTCCGTATGCCATCACCGATTACTATGACATTGATCCCGATCTGGCCGAGAACGTGCCGGGCAGGATCGCCGAGTTCGAGGCGCTGATCAAACGCACTCATGACGCCGGCCTCAAGGCCATAATCGATTTCGTGCCCAACCATGTGGCCCGCGAATACGCCTCGGACGCCAAACCGCGCGGCATCGAGGATCTTGGTCACGGAGACGATGCCGATATGTTCTTCTCTCCGACCAATAATTTCTACTATATCACCCGCCAGCAGTTCTCTCCGGTCGACGTCAACCTTGGCGACGGAGCCGACGCTTACGTCGAGTTCCCGGCCAAGGCCTCGGGCAACGACTGCTTCACGGCCTATCCGGGAAAATACGACTGGTACGACACAGCCAAGCTCAACTATGGCGTAGACCCGTGGAACGGAAGCCGCCACTTTGATCCCATACCCTCGACATGGCTCAAGATGCTGCATATCCTGCGCTATTGGGCCGGCAAGGGCGTTGATGGATTCCGATGTGACATGGCCCACATGGTGCCCATCGAGTTCTGGCATTGGGCCATCGCCGCAGTAAAGGAGAAATACCCCGATGTCAAGTTCATCGCCGAGATGTATGATGTAGGGCTCTACCGCCCATTCATCGAGTACGGTGGATTTGACTACCTATACGATAAGGTCAACCTATACGACACGCTGTGCGGTATAGACTGCTCCAACGTGTCGGCCGCTAACCTCACATCGTGCTGGCAAACGGTGGAGGGCATCGGCGACCATATGCTCAACTTCCTTGAAAACCACGACGAGGTGCGTTACGCATCCCGCTTCTACGCCGGCGACGGCATGCGCGTCACGCCCGCGCTGGTGGTAAGTTCGATGATTGGCCGCGGCCCAATGATGGTATACGCCGGCCAGGAACTCGGCGAAGACGCGGTAGGGGAGGCCGGATACAGCGGCGACGACGGACGCACCACCATCTTTGACTACTACGTCATTCCTTCGGTGCGTCAGTGGCTCAACAAGGGCGCTTGCGACGGCAAGCTTACCCCCAAGCAACAGGCCATCCGCGACATCTACGCTCGCGTGCTGACGCTGTGCAACAAGGAGCAGGCCATAGCATCGGGCGAGTTCTTCGACCTCATGTATGTCAACTATCACAATCCGCGTTTCAATCCGCACAGCCAGTTCACATTCCTGCGTCACTGCGACGATGCGACCCTGCTCATAGCCGTCAACTTTGACGACGCGCCCGCCGACGTGGCCATCAATCTGCCCGAGCACGCGTTTGAAATGTACGGTCTCGCTCCCGGCCGCCGCCGGTGCGTTGAGCTGCTGACCCAGACTGCGGCCACCTGCGATTTCGCTCCCGACAAGCCATTTGAAACATCCATACCAGCCCGTGGAGCAGTGATTTGGAAGATTGGGCGCAAAAATTCAAAAAAATAAGTTGGCATTTGCATGGCTTATGCGAAAAAAAAGCCTTAACTTTGTAAAAAATTTCACAACATATAGGATTTAAAAATCATTCCTCCTGAAAATATGAATCCTTCCTTACCACCACTGAAGGTTTTCTCCGGCACGAAATCGAAGTATATCGCCGAAGAAATCTGTAAAGAGCTCGGCGTCGAACTCGGCCAAATGAACATCCAGCACTTCGCCGACGGAGAGTTCGAGGTTTCCTTCGAAGAGTCAATCCGCGGCCACGAGGTTTATCTTGTGCAGTCCACGTTCCACAACATCGACAACCTGATGGAGCTCCTGCTCATGATCGATGCCGCAAAGCGCGCCTCGGCTAAGTCAATCATTGCCGTGATGCCTTACTTCGGTTGGGCTCGCCAGGACCGCAAGGACAAGCCGCGCGTGTCGATTGCCGCCAAGCTCGTGTCTGACTTGCTCACCGCGGCAGGCGTAAACCGCGTAATCACTATGGACCTGCACGCCGACCAGATACAGGGTTTCTTCGATGTTCCCGTCGACCACCTCTATGCCTCGTCGGTCTTCATTCCTTACATCCAGAGCCTCGGTCTGCAAAACCTGGTGATCGCCACCCCCGACGTCGGCGGCGCAAAGCGCGCCAACAGTTACGCCAAGTACCTTGACGTGCCCTTGGTGCTCTGCCACAAGCAGAGGGCAAAGGCCAACGTGGTGGAGAAGATGACCCTCATCGGCGACGTGGTCGACAAGGATGTGATCCTCATCGACGATATGGTCGACACGGCCGGCACCATCACCAAGGCAGCCGAACTGATGCTCGACAATGGCGCTCGCAGCGTGCGCGCCCTGAGCACCCATGCCATTATGAGCGACCCCGCCACCGAGCGCGTCAACAATAGCCGTCTCACTGAGATAATATTCACTAATTCGATTCCTTACAACAAGGATTGCAAGAAGTGCACCATCATCTCTGTAGCCCGTCTGTTTGCCGACACTATCCGCCGCGTGCACACCAACGAATCAATCTCTTCGCAATACCTTATTAAATAAGTCAGCAAGAGCACATGAAAAACATCCTCGTCATTGGTTCTACCGGCCAAATCGGTTCGGAACTGACGCTTAAGTTGCGTGACATCTATTCCGGCCCGTCAGTGGTAGCCGGTTATATCAAGGGAGCTGAGCCCAAGGGCGCTCTCCTCGAGACCGGCCCTGCAGAAGAAGTCGACATTACCGACGCCGCACGCATTGCCGAAGTGGTGGACAAATACAAGATTGACGCCATCTACAACCTCGCCGCGCTGTTGAGTGCTGTGGCTGAGGCCAAGCCCCAACTGGCATGGAAGATTGGTGTTGGCGGCCTTTACAACTGCCTCGAGGTATCGCGCGAAAAGGGTTGCGCCCTGTTCACTCCCTCGTCAATCGGTTCGTTTGGCCTTTCGACGCCCCACGTCAAGACCCCGCAGGACACCGTGCAGCGCCCCGACACCATCTATGGCGTGACCAAGGTGACCGGTGAGCTGCTGAGCGACTATTACGCCAAGCGCTTCGGCGTCGATACCCGCTCGGTGCGCTTCCCCGGCCTCATCTCTTACACCACGCTTCCCGGCGGCGGAACCACCGACTACGCAGTTGACATCTACTATTCAGCTGTGAGGGGCGAAAAATTCAAGTGCCCGCTCAAGCCCGGCACGTTCATGGATATGATGTACATGCCCGACGCCCTGCGCGCAGCCGTAGAGATTATGGAGGCTGACCCCAGCAGGCTCAAGCATCGCAACTCGTTCAACATCGCCTCGATGAGTTTCGACCCGGAAATCATCTACGCCAAGATTAAGGAGCACGTGCCCGGATTTGAGATGGAGTACGAGCTCGACCCGCTGCGCCAGCGCATCGCTGATTCGTGGCCCGACAGCCTCGACGACACCTGCGCCCGCGAGGAGTGGGATTGGAAGCCTGAATACGATCTCGAGTCCATGACCGTGGATATGCTCACCAACCTCCGCAAAAAGCTTATTGCTGAGCCCGCCACTTAGGCATAAGGGCTGAGAATAATATCAGTATTTTTTAACCCCCGTGGTCATTTGGCCACGGGGGTTAAGTGTATGTGTGTGGGGAACTTTTGGGTGGAGATTGAAGTGATTTGTTAACGTTTTACGCGTTTAATTAAAAATGCGTATGTCGGAAAAGTTTTCCAAAATAAATTACTATACGATTGATTGATAATGTTTTAAGTATTTTATAAATACATAAAAGTTTTCAAAAAGAAGAAACGCACGGAAAATCAGTGTGTTGGGATTT
>CAMWUM010000148.1 GCA_947177435.1 uncultured Muribaculaceae bacterium | reverse complement strand
GGCCGTGCTGTCGCAGTTCGTGCAAATCGGCATGTGGGGCGTCATAACAACACAATTTCAAAATATAAAGCGATTTGTCGAGGAGACGCAGGGCCTGATCAATGGCTCGATGCTCTACGATCGCCAGTTGATGCAGCCGCTGTTCGCTCTGAGCATTGGCAACGCCGGCAGTTCGTTTGCCCTGGAGATCGCACGCAAAATCGGCCTTCCGGCCGACATCGTCAACGCCGCTCAGGAAATCGTCGGCAGCGACTATGTAAACCTCGACAAGTACTTGCTCGACATAGCCCGCGACAAGCGTTATTGGGAGAATAAGCGCCTTCAAATCAAGCAGAAAGAAAAGAAAATCGACGCCCTTATCGAGAAGTATGACTCCGAGGCCGAGCAGCTGCACAGCAAGCGTCGCGAGATTATAGACGAAGTACGCCAGCAGGCCAAGGACATAATCAGCGCCAGTAACGCCGCCGTGGAGCGCACCATCCACGAAATCAAGACGGCCAACGCCGAGCGCGAAAAGACTATGCAGGCCCGCAAGCAGCTTGAGGAGGAGAAACGCAGGCTCGAAGCAGCCAAGGCTGACCAGCACCCGATGCTAAAAAAGAAGCGTAAGAACGAGAAAAAGGAACCCAAGCCGCAGGCCGAGAAGCGACCGGTGGCCGTGGGCGACAACGTGCTGCTAGACGGCACGGGCACAGTCGGCAAGGTGCTGGAAATCAACGGAGCGAATGCCGTGGTGGCATTTGGGATGCTCAAAACGACAGTCAAGGCATCGCGTCTCACCGTCACGCAGCGGCAGATCAAGAGCGCCGCGACCAAGCCCGTGCTGACGGGCCAAAGCGTGGCCGACACCAGCCGCGAGCGCCAACTCAATTTCAGCCAGGAGATCGACGTGCGCGGCATGCGAGTCGACGAGGCCGTGCAGGCTACGATGTACTTCATAGACGACGCAATCCAATTCCGCGCCGCCCGCGTGCGCATCCTACACGGCACGGGCACCGGCGCCCTGCGCCAATACATCCGCGACTACCTGAAAACCATCCCCTCTGTCGTATCATTCCACGACGAAGACGTACGCTTCGGCGGCGCCGGCATCACGGTCGTCGACCTAGTTTAGCGAATAGGAAGGGGACGTTAGAACGCGTTTTCGTCGTGGTGAAGGGCGTTGATTATGGTGCGGACCACGATTTTTAGGTCGAGGAAGAAACTCCAGTTTTCGATGTACCAGACGTCGTGCTCGACACGGCGCTCCATCTTCCACAGTTCGTCGGTAATTCCTCGGTATCCGTTGACTTGCGCATAGCCCGTGATGCCTGGCTTCACTACATGGCGCACCATGTAGCGGTCAATTAGTTTGGTATAGTCCTCGGTGTGCTTGAGCATGTGGGGCCGCGGGCCTACGACCGACATATCGCCAAGCCACACGTTGATGAACTGCGGCAACTCGTCGATGCTGGTGCGCCGCATGAACTGGCCCAGGCGCGTGGTGCGGGGGTCGTCGCTCGTGGCCTGACGCGTGTCGGCCGAGGCATTGACACGCATTGTGCGGAATTTCAGGCACTTGAATGTGCGGCCTCTGTATCCCGTCCTTTCTTGTTTGAAGAATATTGGCCCGGGCGATGAAATCTTGATTGCAATGGCCACAGGGATAAACACCAGGGGCGAGAATAGCAACACGACCGACGAGAAGCCAATGTCGAAGGCGCGCTTCAGCCAGCGGTTGGGGGCGCTGCTGAGGGGGTTGCGCCTGAGCGAGAGCACGGGCATTACGCCGATGGTGTGGAGCTGGAACGATCGAGCCACTCTGCGCGACATCTGGGGCACGTAATAGAACTGTATTACGTTGTCGTCTGCAATCTTCATCACGGCCGACATGGCTTCCTCGTTAGATCCCGACAGGGTATAGAATATCTGGTCGATCTTGTAGGCCTTGGCCACGCGGCTGAGGTCATCGATTGTGCCGAGCAGTTTGCCTTTGAAGTCGGGTTCGGGGTCATCGCTGAAAAAACCGAGCACGCGGTAGCCGAATCCGGCGTCGCTTTGCAGTTCCTGCAGCAGGCGCATGGCCGTGGGACCTGTGCCTACGATTGCTACGCGCGTGAAGTTGTAACCGCGCTTGCGCACGAGCTTGATGATGCGTCGCGACAGTATCCACCACAGCGGGATGCCGACGGCCATGAAGGCATAGAACATCATCAAGTCGCCAATGGGCACGTCGATTTGCAGAAACGCGAGCAGCGAGAAGAAGAAGAGGGCGTGGATGCCAACCACGGCAAAGGCCGAGCGCACCACCTGGTCCATCAGCAGCAGGCGCTGCTGGTGGGGCTTGCCTCTCTGCCAGAGCATTACTGGGAGGTACGACGCATTGATGAGCACCCACAGCATGCGCGTGCTGTCGGCCTCCTTGATATGGGGGAAAAAGAGCAATGTGCAGGCGAAGAAAATGTTGACCAGCGCCAGGTCGGATATGGATAGAATGCCGGTCAGATACTTGCCGTAGGGTCGCCTTAGGGTCCTTGCCATTTGGGGTGAGTGTCAGTGTTGCCCGGACGGAGCGGGCATAATAGGGGAGGGGATTGGGAGAGAGGGTGCGCCCCGGTGGCGCCCCCTCGTGACTTTAAGCCATCTTGGAGTCGATCATGCGCAGCTTCTCTTCGATCTGGGCGATGTCGTCCTTGAGGTGGTCGATCTTGCGGCGGAACTCGTTGACCATCGTTTCGCCCGACTTTGACTTGGACGAGAGGAAGCCGAGATTGTTCTCGTAAGTGCGGATCTCGATGCGGCGGCTTTCGAGTGCGCGAGCCAGGCGTTCGCGTTCGCGGGCGAGCTTGGCGTTGTCGCCGTCGAGCTGTGCGAGATTGTCGGCGAAGCGGTCCATGCGGGCGCGGCTCTCGGTGAGGTTGAATGCGCGGCGCAGAGTGTTGACAGCGGCGCGGTACGCGTCGTTCACCTTATCCTTCTCCTTAAAAGGTACGTGGCCGGTTGCCTGCCACTTCTCCTGCAGTTCGCGCATGCGGTCCTGTGCGCCCTCAGCGGCGGTGTCGGCGGCTATGGCCTCGAGGTCGGCCACGATCTGGCGCTTGGCTTCGAGGTTGGCGAGTTCAGCGGTGCGCTGGCCCGAGGTGGCCTGCTTCTTATGGTCGAAGAAATAGTCGCAAGCGCCGAGGAATCGCTTCCACACGGCGTCGCTGTGCTTCTTGGGCACGGCGCCGATAGTCTTCCATTCCTTTTGCATCTCTACGAACTCGTCGGTGGCTTTGCGCCAGTCGGTGCTGTCCTTCAGTGCCTCGGCGCGCTCGGCCAGGGCCGTCTTTTTGGCGAGGTTGGTGGCGTACTCCTCCTTGACGGTCTTGAAGTAAGCGGCCTTGGCGGCGAAGAACTCGTCGCAACGCTGGCGGAAGCGGGCGAACAGGGCGTTGTTGGCCTTGCGCGATGCGAAGCCAAGCTTGCGCCATTCGATCTGCAGGGCGATGATTTGCTCGGTCATCTGCTCCCATGCGTTGAACGAGCCGAGGGCTGAGAAGTCGAGAGCCTCGATCTGCTCGCAGAGGGCAGTCTTGGCGGCTTCGTTCTGTGCCTCGCGGGCCTTGCGCTCCTCGAAGAATGCCTGGTACTTTTTGTCGACGGCGGCCGAAGCATCCTTGAACTTCTGCCAGATTTCCTCGCGGAGTTCCTTGGCGACTGGGCCAACCTGGCGCCACTTGTCGTGTAGATCCTGCAGACGGCGGAATGCTGTGATTACGTCCTCCTCGGCATCGAGGGCCACGGCCTGCTCGATAAGTAGGATCTTGGCATCGAGGTTCTTTTTGAAGTCGTAGTCGCGCAGTTCCTTATTTATTTTAAGGTTGTCGCTGTAATGTTCGCGGGCCTCCTGGAATCGTTTCCATACGCCGGTCTCCTCGGTGGGGGGCACGTCGCCCAGGGCATTGAAGCGGTCCTGCAGGTCGCGGTAGAGGGGGAACGTGCGGTTGACGTTGTCGGTGTCGGCCGCGAGTTCGTTGATCTGGTTGATGATATCGTTTTTGGCGGCGAGGTTTTCCTGGCGCTTGGCCTCCTGCTCGGCGGCCCATGCGTTCTTCTTCTCGCGCACTTGGTTGATTACTTCGTTGAAAGCGGCCTCCTCGGCGTCGACGGCGGGAGCGAAGGCGGCGGGATCGTTTCCGGCCTCGGCCCAGGCGGTGCGTTCGGCCTCGGTCTCAATCTTACGGAGCGCGCTGTATTGCAGACGCAGGCGGCTGATCTGATCGCGTTGCACGTCGGCGGGTGCCTTTTCGAGCATGGCGCGGGCGGCGGCCATCAGTGATTCTTTTGTTGCGGTCTCGGCAGCGGTTTCTTCGACGGCTTCTTCTGATTCGATGGCCTCGACCATCTCGTCCTCGGCTTGCTCCTCGGGGTTAACGGCAACAGGTTCAGTGGCATTGGATTCTTCAGCTTGCGCTTGGGGCGCAGCTTGGTTGAGGGATTGCTCCTCGGCGGCGCCAGGGGCGCTCTGCAATGAGGAGAGGTCACGCGTTTCCATAATGATTGGTTAAATGATTAATACTATGCTTATCGCAATAAGCTGCCAAATTTAAGCATAATTTTTGGAAAAACCGCCATAATAATCTAAAAAAAAGCCAAAAAGCTACATTTTGGCTCATTTTTACTCGTTTTCTCGGTCTTTTTTGCTAAGTTTGCATCGAAAACAAGCATTATAGATATGAAAAAGATACTCACCCTGATTATGGCAATGGCAATGGCGTGCGCAGCCGTGGCCCAAGATGTGGCGGCGCGCTACCCTGACAATTACAAAGGCGACGCCCAGTACCGGGTGGCTCGTGCCGTAGACCCGCTGATGAGTTCGCTGGGCACGAGCACGGTGATGGAGCTGCTCAAATTTGAGCGTTTCGATGCCGTCGACGCCATCGGCGACAGCGGACAGTTTACTATGCGCAGCGGTGTGGTCGTCACCCCGAAGCGCGAGGCTGACGGATCGCTGAATCTCGGAATCAGACCGGTCTCGATGTCTTATGAATATTCGGCCTATGATGAATTTGATTGTCTGGAGATGATATCGTTTTTGGCTGACAGGTACTCGCCGTCGGAAGAGCCGATCAACCCCTGCGAAGTGGTCGAGGCCGGGAGCATAGACCTGCCCGTGCCCACCGGCACACTGCGCATCACGGCCACCCCCAGCGCCTGTACATTCACCCTGCTTCCGACGGAGTGATTCGATGCGGGAAAAATTTTCAGGCGTTTCACCGAAATTTTAAAAATAACATATAATCGACTTTAATACAGCGCACTGCGTTCCCTGTTTCGCAATATGCGAAAAATGTGAAACAAGTGTATTATCCGTACAACGTATTAATACAAAGCGTATTGGCTAATATTTTAAAACCGTAACTTTAAATCTGAATTTAAAGATTTGGTATTCAGGCCATTTGAATAAGTTTTAAATTTCCAATAAAAATCGGGGTAGTTTTTTAAAAATATTCTTTATAAATTTGCAGACGAAAACCTACGAAGAAACAGTTGTCTATCTCAATGAACGACTCAGCTCACATACAGCTTTGGGACAAATGTCGCCAAATCATACGT
>CAMWUM010000147.1 GCA_947177435.1 uncultured Muribaculaceae bacterium | reverse complement strand
AGCTTGGGCTCCGGCCGGCTTGGGTATGAGAGAAGCTGTTGTTTATTCGGCGGGGTCGAGGATGACTACGCGGTAGTTGCCTTGCTTGAGGAGGTCGGACATGTAGTTCTCGACGTCTTGGATGGTGATGCTGTCGAGGACTTTCTTGTAGTCGGTGAAGGTGTCGACGCCGTTGAGCTGGATGGCGGTCATATAGCCGAGCCATGCGCTGTTGCGCTCGAGGTCTTCGTCGTATGACTTAGCCATGAACTCTTTGATGGGGTTGAGTTCTTCGGCGGTTACGTCCTTGGTCATGGCTTCGATGCTGGCCTTGATTGATGCGAGCACTTCGTCCTTCATCTCAGGCTTCATGGGGAAGGGGATCTGGATGTAGGTGTTGTACTTGCCTTGGCGCATCATGCCGCCGCTGGCGTGGATTGAGTAGGTGGCGCCCATGTCTTCGCGGATTGATTGCAGCAGGCGGTTGCTGAGGATCTGTGCGGCGATGGAGGCGGTCATCTTGTTGGCGGGGGTGTACTTCATCTTGCCCTCGACGAGGATGGCGCACCAGGTCTGGGGGTTGTCCATCTTGGTGGTGTAGGTCGAGGTCTCGGAGCCAGCGGCGATTTCGCGGCCGAGGTTCTCAACGTAGCCCTTCGAAGCCTTCTTGGCGTTGGCGGGGAGGGTGGCGATGTACTGCTCGAGGAGCGGGGTGATCTGATCGACGGTGACGTCGCCTACGAAGTAGAAGGTGTAATCGGCGGCGTTGGCGGTCATGCTCTTGATGATTGAGAGGATGCCTTCGCGGCTGGCGGCGTTGATGAGGTCAGGGGTGAGCACCTGGCTGGCGGCGCTGGCGTAGATGGTCTTGCTGAGGTCGCGGCTGAAGATGAACTGGGGGTTGGCCTCCTGTGCGGCGAGCAGCGAAGCGAACTTGCGCTGGTTGGCCTCAAACTCGGTGGGGTCAAACTCGTAGCCGGTGAAGGTCATGTAGATGAGCTCCATGAGGGTGGGGAGGTCCTTGACGGTCGACGAGCCTTCGAGGCCGCGGCTGTAATTGCCGAGCGAGAGGTCGACGCCTACCTGCTTGCCCTGGAGGTAGCGCTGGAGGTCGATGCTGTTGTATGTGCCGAGGCCGTGGGCGCCCTGGGCATAGGGGAGGTAGATGAGGTTGGCAGCCTGTTCGTCGCCGATGGCGGAGGTGCCGCCGAGGGCTACGGCTTCGAAGAGGATTTCGTCCTTCTTGTGGTTGGTGGTCTTGACTACGACCTTAACGCCGTTGCTGAGGGTGAGCTCCTTGGCGTCCCAGAGGGGCAGGTCGGTGACCTTGGCTACCTTGCCGGGCTTGGGCAGGGCGGGGATGAGGGGCTCGTCCTTGGTCTCGTCCTTGTAGGGCTCGATTTCCTCGGCGTCAACCTTAGCGAAGATGGCCTCGAAGTCAGCCTGGGTGGGAGCCTTGAAGGTGCCGTTCTCGGGATAGAGGGCGATGAGCACGCGGTTGTCGGGGGTGACATACTCGGGGAGCACCTGGTTGATTACCTCAACGGGGATGTTGGGGGCAATCATCTGTGACATGATCTGGTACTCGTCTTCGATCGAGGGGATGGGCTCGTTGTCGATGAAGTGGCGCACGTATTCGTTGACGTAGCCCTCGTTCTCGCGGGTGTCGCGGCCGTTGTAGGCCTTCTCGAGGCGAGAGAGGTACTCGGCGCGGGCGCGCTCGTACTCGCCGACGGTGAATCCGCCTCGGGCAGCGCGGAGGAGCTCGCGGTATGCGGCCTCAAAGCCGGGGAGAACGTCGTTGTCCTTGGCCACGGCCACGATGTTGAATGCATCCTTGGTCTTGGACATGAAGAACTCGCCATAACCGGCACCGGCCTGTGCGAAGGGAGCATCGGGATTATTGCCCATGTCGGTGAGGCGCTGGTCGAGCATGGTCTCGATCATGCCGTTGATGTACTTGATGAGGAGGTACTGCATCGAGCCCTTCATCTCGTTGGGTATGGCATCCTGCTTGAACATAAGCTCTGCGATGCCTACGGTCTCCTCGGGGTCGCCTCCGATGGCGTAGATGGTGCCCTCGGTGTCCTCGACGGGGAAGTAAACGCGCTCCTTGGCGTTTTCGGGCATCTCGATGTCGGCAAAAATCTCCTTGATCTTGCCCTCGATGTAGTCAACGTCGATGTCGCCAACCACGATGATGCCTTGCTGGTCAGGGCGGTACCATGTCTCATAGTAGTCGCGCAGGGCCTGGGGAGCGAAGTTGTCAACTACCTCCATCGTGCCGATGACCATGCGATGGCCGTAGCGGTTGTTGTTGGGATAAATGATGGGGAGTATCCTCTCGATGATACGTTGGCGTCCGTTGTGGGTGCGGCGCCACTCTTCGTGGATTACGCCGCGCTCCTTCTCGATTTCCTCGGGGTCGAGGGTCAGGTCGTTGGCCCAGTCGTGGAGGATGAGGAGGCAAGAGTCCTGCACGCCTTTGCGGGCGACGGGCACGTTGCTGATGTTGTAGACGGTCTCGTCAACCGAGGTGTAGGCGTTGAGGTTGTAGCCGAACTTGACGCCGATAGACTCGAGCCAGTCGCGCAGTCCGTTGCCGGGGAAGTGGGTGGTGCCGTTGAAGCACATGTGCTCGAGGAAGTGGGCGAGGCCGCGCTGGTTGTCCTCTTCAAGCACTGAGCCGACCTTCTGGGCGATGTAGAAGTCGGCCTGGCCCTTGGGGTACTCATTGTGGCGGATGTAATAGGTCAAGCCGTTGGGCAGCTGGCCTATGCGCACTGCGGTGTCTACTTCCAGCATCGGCATTTGTTGCGCCTGAGCGGCGAAAGCGAAGCCGATGCATGCCAGCATCACAAGCAGCGTACGGTTAATGTACTTAATCATAGAGTATTATGTTAATGAATGATTATTCTTTGTCAAATTTGCAGTGTTGTAGTCGAGTACAACACTGCAAAGGTAAAGCAAAAAATCATTTCGACCAAATATTTAGGCCGAAAATTAGCATTATTTTACGATGGCCTCGGTGTCGCGGGCGATCATCAGCTCCTCGTCGGTGGGGATGACGACGACCTTGACGGCTGAGGCGGGGGTGGAGATTACGGCCTCCTCGCCGCGCACGGTGGCGTTGAAGTCCTTGTCAATCTCGACGCCCATGAACTTCAGCGGCTCGCACACGCGCTCTCGGGTGCCGGTCTGGTTCTCGCCGACGCCGCCGGTGAAGACGATGATGTCGACGCCGCCCATCTCGGCCGCGTATGCGCCGATGTACTTGATGATGCGCTGTTCGTACATGTCCAGGGCCAGCTTGGCGTTGGCGTTGCCGGCCTTGATGGCCTGCTCGATCTCGCGCATGTCGCTCGAGATTTCGCTCACGCCCAGCACGCCGCTCTCCTTGTTGATGATTTTCTGCAGGTCGGCGGCTGAGAGGCCGTGCTTGAGCATCAGGAACGTAAGTGCGCCCGGGTCGACGTCGCCCACGCGGGTGCCCATCATCAGGCCCTCGGTGGGGGTGAGGCCCATGGAGGTGTCGTAGCTCTTGCCGTTGAGCACGGCGGTGATCGAGCCGCCGTTGCCGATGTGGCAGGTGATCATCTTCTTGTCGGCGATGTTGACGCCCAGGAACTCGCCGGCGCGCTGCGACACGTAGCGGTGGCTCGTACCGTGGAAGCCGTAGCGGCGTACGCCGTCCTCGGTGTAGTATTTATAAGGTAGGGCGTACATGAACGACTTCGGGGGCATCGTCTGGTGGAAGGCGGTGTCGAACACGGCCACCTGGGGCACCTTGGGCATGATGGCCTCGATGGCCTCGATGCCGGTGATGTTGGCGGGATTGTGGAGGGGGGCCAGGTCGTAGCAGGCCTTCACCTGCTCGATGACTTCGGGGGTGATGAGCACGCTCTTGTTGAACTTCTCGGCGCCGTGCACCACGCGGTGGCCTACGGCGTCGATTTCGTCGTATGACTTGATTACGCCGTTGTCGGCGCTGGTGAGCAGGTCGAGCACGGCCTTGACGGCGCCGTTGTGGTCGACGAGGCCCAGGTCGATGATGGCCTTCTCGCCGTCGGGCTTCTTGAATTTGAGGAATCCGTCGGCCAGGCCGATTTTCTCCACGCCGCCCTCGGCGAGCGTCTTTTCGTCGGCAGTGTCGATGAGCTTGTACTTCACCGAGCTGCTGCCGCAGTTGAGCACTAATATCTTCATAATTTCTTTACCTTTATTATTTCATTCCGATCGCCTGGTTGCAGGTGATGATGATTGTTTTGTAGATGTCTTCGGGGAAGCAGCCGCGCGACAGGTCGTTGACCGGGGCGGCCAGGCCTTGGAGCACGGGGCCTACGGCCTGCACGCCGCCCAGGCGCTGCACCAGCTTGTAGGCGATGTTGCCCACCTCGAGGTTGGGGAACACGAGCACGTTGGCCCTGCCGCTCAGGCTCGAGTTGGGGGCCTTGAGGTTGGCCACCGAGGGCACGATGGCCGCGTCGGTCTGGAGCTCGCCGTCGATGATGAGGTTCGGATCCATCTCCTTAGCGATGGCCAGGGCTTCGATCACTTTGTCGACGGCCGGGCCCGATGCCGAACCCTTGGTGGAGTAGGAGAGAAGGGCCACGCGCGGCTCGATGGCGGCCACCTCGCGGGCGGTCTTGGCGGCGGCCACGGCTATCTGGGCCAGCTGCGGAGCGGTGGGCGCAGGCACAACGGCGCAGTCGGCGAACACGAGTATGCCGTCAGTGCCGTAAGGCATGCCCTCGGGGAGCAGCATGATGAACGCTCCTGACACCACGTCGATGCCGGGCATCGTCTTGATTACCTGGAAGGCGGCGCGGAGCACGTTGCCGGTGGTGTTGCGCGCGCCGGCCACCTGGCCGTCGGCGTCGCCGGCCTTGATCATGAGGCAGCCCAGATAGAGGGGGTTGGCGGCGGTGAGGCGCGACTCCTCTTCGGTCATGCCCTTGCTCTTGCGCAGGTTATGGAGGATGGGAGCGTAGCGGTCGATTACGGTCTCGTCAGCAGGGTTGACGATAGTTGCCTTGCCGATGTTGGCGAGGTTAAGTTCGGCAGCCATGTTCTTGATTTCCACGGCGTCGCCGATGAGGATGACGTGAGCTATATCGTCGGCTATGATGCGGTCGGCGGCAGTGAGCGTGCGAGGTTCGTTGCCTTCGGGCAGCACGATGCGCTGCTTGTTGGCTTTGGCTCGTTTAGTTAGTTTTTCAAAGAGATCCATGATAGCGGTAATAATGAAACGGATTTAATAAGCAAAGTTACAAAAAATTCATGTCAACCCCACCAAATTAACTTAATTTTTGCGCAAATAAGCGCCATTGCTTTTCGTGGTCAATCGCAACTGCTTTGAAAAAACGGCAAAAATCACCAATGCTCTTCAGCAATGATGTTGGGTTTCTCACCGCTCAGTACGCCAATGTGGTGAAGTGGATTTTGTAATTTCATTTAGGGATAAACTCATACCCATCGTCGGGTGAATGTAGGGACATCGCTTTGCGATGTTAGAAGCATACATGGCAAATGTCAGATATTCAACCAACCATCTTGTTGCTTGACATCGCAAAGCGATGTCCCTACAAAAGGGTGCTGGGTTTTTTTGCGCTAAATAGCGCGGT
>CAMWUM010000146.1 GCA_947177435.1 uncultured Muribaculaceae bacterium | reverse complement strand
TTCGGTCAACTTCGATCAAGAGCCCGCGCTCTTCGCTGAGATTGCCAAGCGCGACGGTCTTGATATGGCTCAGCAGTTCAACGTGACTGGAGCCCAGGCCAATAACATTGCCTCCGACTATGGCCTCGACCACGGATTTGGCTCTATGCTGATTGCCCCCGACGGACGAATCGCCAAGGTCAATCCCAGTCTGTCAGAATTATCGTCGCTCTAATCAGCGACCCCTCTTAGCAGCAGTCTGCCGCCCGTCCGGGCAGCAGGCGCTATTTTTTTTGCCTCTTTAGCGAAAAAAATTGAAAATGTAGAATTTAAAATTGAAAATGACTATCTTTGCGCATAAATATTTGTATGATGAGAAAATTGATGATGTTGGCGGTGCTGATGTGGGGGATGGCTGCGGTGGCGGTCAACCCGATCAGGCACGACCAGATACTTAAGGAGAATCCGCAGTCGATGTCGCCTGCGGGGGACGATGAGGAGAATCCGTACCTAATCTTGATTGGCGAGGCTGAGAAGGCTATCGACGAGGGCGACTATGTGTCAGCAATTATGCGTTTTAAAGATGCGATGAGGGTTGAACCTGACAATCCGTCGAACGTGCTGCTTTACAATAACCTCGGTTTGCTGTATTCCCAACTTGGTCAGGATAGCCTGGCTATGCGGGCGTACGATAATGCATTGGCAATCGCTCCGTCTATGACTACTGTGATGAGCAACCGCGCACAACTGTGCCTGCGCCTTGGGCGCGATGCTGAGGCCATGAGTGGTTTTACAGATGTGATTGAGCGCGACAGCCTCAACGTAAAGGCTCGATTTTACCACGGTATGATGTCGCTCTATGCCGGCGACGCACAATCGGCCATTGCAGATTTCGGCGTGCTGAAGGTGGTTGATCCTGACAGTGAGAACACTTGTCTGGCTCTCTCGTCGCTTTATTCGATGACTGGAAGCGAGGTCCAGGCCATACCATATTACCAAAAACTTATCGCTATGGATCCCGAGCCGGAGTATTATGCCGGATTGGCAGGGTGCTACTTGGTGCTTGACAGGCTCTCTGACGCTACGGCCGCAATCAATGAGGGGCTTGAGAAATGCGGCGATGATGCCGAACTATACTATTACCGAGCATGGGCCAATCGCGAAGCATACCAGTTGGACCAAGCAAAGGCCGACGCCAAGCGAGCAATTCAGCTTGGGGCCGACCCTACGAAGGTGATGCGTCTCTTTGAATGAGCGCTTATTTCATAAACACCAGATAGACTGCGCCAACGAGCATCATAAAGGCCACGATGTGGTTCCACCTCAGAGTCATTCCCCCAAAGACGAACATGGCAATGACGGTGAACACTACCAGTGTGATGGCCTCCTGTATTACTTTGAGTTGCACCAGGCTGAACGGGCCGCCGTGCATATCGGAGCCGATGCGATTGGCCGGCACCATAAAGCAGTATTCAAACAGGGCCACACCCCATGATATAAGCACGATGGCCCATATCGGCCACTTCGAGGGCACAAATTTTAGGTGGCCATACCAGGCGAACGTCATGAACACGTTCGACACTATCAAAAGCAAAATCGTGAATATAGCCGATTGCATGATGAAGGTTTAGATGTTTAAAGGTTTAGGGAGTGGTCAATTCTCCATTCTCCATTTTCAATTTATTAATCTCGGAGCATCGCTCCATTATAGGGCGCAGGGCCGGCATGTTGATTTCATACTTTCCGCCTTTGCCTTTGCGCATCACACTGTCGCGCAGGCGGTTGGCCTCGATGCATGCAGGGCTTTCCCAGCCCGGAGCCGTAGGGCGCAGAGCATCAGGAACGTGGGCCATTGTGGCTTTGTGAATGACTGCGCAAGGCGGATAGCCAAGTTCTGCCCACATGGTTATGTCCTCGCCCTTGCCTCCCTCGATTACAATTGAGGCGGTGGAGAGGGTGCGTGGAATGAAGTCGTGGTTGGCAGGCACCCAGCCATTGGCAGAGATATAGTCGCGTTGCTCGTCAGACTGCCAGAATGAGCGGGACAGCCCTTCGGTGAACGTCAGTGGCGTCACCTTTCCGGCCTCGCCCTCGGGCACGAGCAGGCGGCAAGCCGTGGCGTAGCGAGCCTTGCCCTTGGCGTTGTCGCGAATGGCTGTGAAAGAGAAGTTGGCGCGCACGAGTACACTGTCGCCGGCGTCGAAGCGAGTGCATCCATAGTCGTCGGCCTCTATAAAGGCCAGACCGCCCTTGGCATCCATCACGCCGAAGTTAGCGTTGATGCCGATTGTGGCAGGGCCGTCGGCGTACATGGCGCGCAGCATGGCTTCGAAATCATCGACAGTCTCGCAGCGGCGTAGAGCCATGGCCATCACCAGGCCCTCGCCATCCTCATTCATATAATAGGGATGTTGATCATAAACGGCAGTGTTCATAATGGCGAATCCGCGGTCGTTCATGCCCATCCAGGCTTCGCGTAGCAGAGAGTCGCCGTCGTTGAAGAGGGCCACGTAGCCGAACGCCGAGTCGCAGGCCTCAACTCTCTCAACAAAGTTACCTTTGGCTCCGGTGTCGCGATGCTTCCACATCATCGGGCGCCCCGATGCCGTGCGGCATCCCGGCACGAGCGCTGCAGTGCATGCCAGGCAGGCTGATGCGGCCAGGAGGGCAGACAAAGTAAGGCATAATAGGCGTCTCATAGTGCTCAAAATTGTAATTGATGGTGCAAAATTACGAAAAAATGGTTAACTTTGCGGCAAGAATTAAAGAATTTGATATTTTCGCATGTCACTATTCCACTCTTTGGCCGACTTAGGCCAATATTGCATCTTCATGGGCAAGGTATTCAGCATCCCCGACCGCTGGAAAGTGTTCGGCAAGCGCACCGTGGCCGAAATCTCCAAACTAGGTGTTGACTCGATTCCGCTAGTGCTCATCATTTCTATCTTCATCGGCGCGGTAATCACCATACAGATGAAGCTTAACTCCACGTCGCCTTTCCTGCCGAGCTACACCGTGGGATTGGCCACGAGGGAAATCATTCTGCTTGAGTTCTCCAACTCCATCCTCTGTCTCATTCTGGCGGGTAAGGTCGGCTCCAACATCACTTCGGAAATCGGCACTATGCGAGTAACCGAACAAATTGACGCCCTCGAAATAATGGGCGTAAACTCGGCCAACTTCCTGGCCCTGCCCAAGATAGTGGCCTTTGTGGTGTTTATGCCGGTGCTTGTAATCCTGTGTATGGGCACATCTTTTGTCGGCGGCCTTGGAGTGGCCTATTTCACTGAAATCATATCCTACACCCAACTGGTCGAGGGCTTCCAGACGCTCTTTATAGAATGGTACGTGTGGTACGGCCTCATCAAGAGCCTCTTCTTCGCGTTCATCATCGCCTCGGTGGCCTGCTATTACGGCTACTATGTCAAGGGGGGTGCCCTGCAAGTGGGTGCTGCCAGCACGCGAGGCGTGGTGTCAAGTTCTATTCTCATCCTATTGTTTGACGTATTGCTCACCAAAGTGCTGCTCTAATGATTGAAGTTAAGAACGTAACCAAGTCGTTTGAAGGCAAGACTGTGCTTCACGACGTGTCAGCCGACTTCTATACCGGCAAGACCAATCTCATAATCGGCCAGAGCGGCTCGGGCAAGACCGTGCTTATGAAGTCGCTTGTCGGTCTGCTGCGCCCCGAGCAGGGGCAAATCCTCTTTGACGGCCGCGACATCCTGCAGATGAAGCCCGGCGAGATGAAGGAACTGCGCAAGGAGATTGGCATGCTCTTCCAGGGTTCGGCTCTGTTTGACAGTGAGACCGTGCTCGGAAATGTTATGTTTCCGTTGATGATGTTCACCTCTATGTCTTATGCTGAACAGAGGGATAGAGCGATGTTCTGCATCGAGCGTGTGAATCTCGGCGGCTCGGAAAACAAGTACCCATCAGAACTGTCGGGCGGCATGCAGAAGCGCGCCGCCATCGCCCGTGCAATCTCGCTCAATCCCAAGTACCTGTTTTGCGATGAGCCTAACTCGGGCCTCGACCCGCGCACATCTATCCTCATCGACGATCTGTTGAGCGACATTACTCACGAGTACGGCATTACGACCGTGATCAACACCCACGACATGAACTCCGTGCTCGGCATAGGCGAGAATATCATATTCCTCAACAAAGGCCACCGCGAATGGGTGGGCGATATGCATAAGATATTCAGTGCCACCAATCAGGCCCTCAACGATTTCGTCTTTGCTACCGATCTATTCCAGGAAGTGAAGGAGTACATCGTGCGCAACGGACACACGGCGCACGGTTCGGCCCGACGCAACAAGGACAACTATGAGATTTAGCGATATTCCCGGTCACGCCGAGGTGAAAGAGCGCCTGAGAGGGATGGTCGATTCAGGCCGCATGCCCCACGCTCTTTTGCTTGAGGGCCCGGCAGGCACGGGCAAGTTCGCTCTGGCCCGCGCTTTGGCCCAATACATACATTGTGAAAATCGCCTGCCGTCGGGCGACAGTTGCGGCCGATGCCCTGCTTGCCAGCAGCATCAGACTTACAACCATATCGACACTGTCTATTCTTTTCCTGTGGTCAAGAAAGGTTCGGTGGCCGTGTCTGACGATTATCTGCCCGAATTTCGCGAGCAGATGGACGACAACCCCTTCATGGACTTTGAGCAATGGCTCATGCGGCTCGACAACATCAACGCTCAGCCGCAGATCTATGTGGAGGAGGCCAACGATCTTCTCCGCAAACTCGCGTATACGGCCCATGGCTCACGTTACAAGATAGTATTGATGTGGCTGCCGGAGCGACTGAAAGAGGAGGCGGCGAACAAACTCCTCAAACTGGTCGAAGAGCCGCATCCTGACACGCTGTTCGTAATGGCTAGCGACAATTCGCGCCTGATCCTGCCCACCATCTATTCGCGTACCCAGCGCGTGACCGTAAAGCGATACTCTGATGCGGAGGTGGCCGCATATCTGGCAAGCCAGTACTCAATTGGCGGCGACGACGCGGTGCAGATTGCCCGCCTGGCCGCGGGAAATGTCTCAGAGGCTATCAAACTGATATCCGTGTCCAAGGAGAGGCAGTTGTACCTGGATATGTTCATCGAATTGATGCGCAAGGCCTACACGCGCAGTGTCGCCGACTTGCGCAAATGGGGCACTGACCTGGCCGCGCTTGGCCGCGAGAGGGAGATGCAGTTTTTGGAGTACTGCGCACGCATGATTCGCGAGAACTTCATCCTCAACATCCGCGTGCTAGACCTCAACTCGCTCACCGCCGCCGAGCAGCAGTTTAGCACACGTTTCTCCCCATTCATCAACGAGCGCAACGTACTGCGCCTGTTCGACATCATTAACGATGCCCGCGCCGATATAGCCGCCAACGGCAACGCCAAGCTCATCAACTTTGACCTGGCCATAAAAGTAATCCTCCTACTCAAGCAATGATGCCTGGGAGGAGGACAATTCTTTATAGGGGAGGGGATCAGTTGTAACGCATTTCGTCAAATCCTTCAGCCTCGAACTCCTCGGGGTCGTACTCGTCTGAGCCGTAGAACTCCGCGTCGAGGTCTTCGATATCGGCGGCTGCGGCTTTGGCGGCCTTTGCGTCAATATTGTCGGTGAACTCGTCAATGTCGACAAAT
>CAMWUM010000145.1 GCA_947177435.1 uncultured Muribaculaceae bacterium | reverse complement strand
GACTACGACTGGACAGAGACAATGATGAAGAACGCCCGCCAGTTCATGGACGGCATCTCGCTCCACTATTACACCGTCACCGGATGGAGCGGCAGCAAAGGCTCGGCCACGCAGTTCGACATCGACGATTACTACTGGACCCTCGGCAAGTGCCTTGAGGTGGAAGACGTTATCAAAAAACACTGTGCCATTATGGATAAGTACGACCCCGAGTGCCGCGTGGGCCTGCTGCTCGACGAGTGGGGCACGTGGTGGGACGAGGAGCCCGGCACCGTGCCCGGACACCTCTACCAGCAGAACACGATGCGCGACGCTATGGTAGCGGCACTCTCGCTCAACGTATTCCATAAGTACACCAAGCGACTGAGCATGACCAACATCGCTCAGTTTGCCAACGTATTGCAGTCAATGGTGCTCACCGACGGCGACAAGATGGTGCTCACGCCCACCTACTACGTATTTAAGATGTACGTGCCCCATCAGAACGCCAAACTCGTGCCCGTCGACGTCGATTGCCAGTACCGCAAGGTCGACGGCGGACGCCTCGTGCCCGACATCAGCGCCACAGCCTCGGTCAAGGATGGAGTGTACTGCATCTCACTGGCCAACGTTGACCTCGAAAAGGAACAGACCGTCACCATTCCCCTTAAAGGCATCTCCGCCAAGCCCGTCGTGGCAGGCGAGATACTCACCTGCCACGACGTGGCCGACTACAACGACTTCGCCCACCCCGACCGCGTGGCCACCAAGCCCTTTAAGGGCGCAAAGGTCACCCGCGACGCGCTTGTAGTCACCCTACCCGCCCACTCGATTGTCACCCTCACCATCAAATGACAGAAACTCATCCCCTACCCCCATTTCTGCCGGACAACGGGCGCATCCTGATGTCCGGCAGTTTTCCACCCCCGCGCGCTCGGTGGTGCATCGATTGGTTCTACCCCAACTTCCAGAATGACATGTGGCGCATCTGGGGCCTGATCGCCGCCGGCGACAAGAACTATTTCATCGACGGTAAAAAGTTCGACAAAGAAAAAATCGTCAACTACTGCCGCAAGATAGGGCTCGGCCTTTCCGACACCGGTGAGGAGGTGGTACGCTTGAAAGATAATGCATCCGACAAATTTCTGCAGGTGGTCAAGCCTCGTGATTTCGGCACCCTGCTCGCGCAGATGCCCAAGTGCCGCATCGTAGCCCTGACAGGTGAGAAAGCGCTCGAAACCCTCGACGCACAGTACCACGTCGGCACCGTGGCTGTCGGGCAGTTTGGCATGGCCGAGATAGGCGGCCGGGAAGTGCAGGTGTGGCGTATGCCATCGTCATCGCGCGCCTATCCCAAGCCCCTGGAATGGAAGGCCGAATTTTACCGCCGGCTGCTCGATGCGGCAAATTCGATTGCTCCGTGAACCTTTTCACGGCGGCGTGTGTTAGATATATACAATTAACCCTTTATTAATTATCTAAACTGCACACCGCTATGGATCTTAACAATTTGAGCGCAGCCGCTCAGGCACAGAAGAGCAAACTCGAAGCACAAATCAGCGCAGCCGCCGCTAAGGCTTCCGCAATCGACGCATTAGGCGCCGCTAAGACAAAAGCCGCCGACGCCAAGGAAGCTATGGCTGACAAAACAAGCAATATGAAGGACAAGGTCGCCGACGCCACCAACGTGGTTAAGGACAAAGTCTCTGACGCCACCCAGGTGGTCAAGGACAAGGTGGCCGACGTCATCGAAAATCTTTCTGACAAGGCCAACGGCCTGGCAGACAAACTTCGCCATTAACCTATAAAAATCTACGCCGTCGCCCGTAAGGACGGCGGCGCAATTTTTTCAACTTATTATTTATTTGAGAGAGAAACACACTATGAAACGCACAGCATTAATATTAGCATTCGCAATAGCAGCCGCAGCCATAGGCTGGGCCAAAGAATATACATACAGCGTCGACTGGCACTGGGGATTCGTTGACATCCACGCAGGCGACGTCACTATCAGCATCGATGCTGACGAGAATGGTATCAACGGCGCGGTAGCCGGCCAGAGCGTGCCCATCCGAGGCGACGTTATGAGCATAACCGACACAATCGACGCAGACCTGACGCTCGACCGCGCCGAGATCAACTACATCGACGGCGTATACTCACGCCATCCCAAAAACGAATGGTCAGATAATTACCGAAACATACACGGCCAGGGCCGCCTAGACGCCTCTGACGAGACAATGGAGGCCGTCAACATCACCGCAATGCTCCCAGGTTTTTTCTATTACGCCCAGCAGATGGACTTTGACCAGATGCAGGAAGGCGACCAGATATCAGTACCCCTCGCAGGCGACGGCGAAGACGGACGCATGCTCATCACCTATCACGGCACCGAAGAAAGCGACTACGGCCAAGCCTACAGCCTCACCCTCATCTTCGACATCGGCGACGCAGCCCAATACCCCATCAGCTGCCTCGTATCCACCGCCGACCGCTCGCCCCTCACCTTCTCCACCACCCTCCGCATCGGCGAGGTCCAAATGGCCCTCCTCTAAAATGCAGGCGGTCCAAAAGTTGAAATAGCCCATTTTCATGACTAATGGGATTGTGGCAGCCGTCAGCTGGTTGCAACTTTGCAATGTGATGCCAACAACATTTATCGATGAGTATCGCGACAATTGGCGCAATTTTGATTTCTCGTCGAAAAAGAGTAACTTTGCATAATGAAAACATGTGCTGACAAAAGTAATAAACAACTATGATTGACCGACAAATTGGATACCGTGGCTCTAACACTATGCGCGAGATGGTGCAGGACAACAATTTCCTGCTTCACGTCATTAGCCGCTTTGACATTGCGTATGGCTTCGGCGACGAGACTATACAAAAGGTATGCATCGATAACGATGTCCATACCGGGACTTTCCTTGCGGTCTGCAATCTTATAAGCGGATATCCATTTGATGTTGCCGATTTGTCACTGAAATCGCTGATCGGTTATCTCCGTCACGCCCATAGGTCGATAACGACTGTTACGTTGCCTCACATAAAGCATCATCTTGTAGAAGGCATAGGCCACTCATCTAATGAAAAAGTATCGATATTGTTGCTAAAATTCTTTGATGAGTATTTTACAGAGGTCCGGTGGCACATGCAAAAAGAAGATGACGAAATATTTAGCTACGCCGAACAGCTTGCCGGCGGCAAGAAATCTGACGGCATAACTCTATCAGGCTATGTCGCGCACCATGAGCCCATGGCCGATAAGCTGCGCGAGTTGAAAGACATATTTATCTACCACTATACCCAGAAGGACAATGATCTGCTCTCCTCGGTCCTTTTTGATATCATCCTCTGTGAACGAGATCTAGCCACTCACTTCGATGTAGAAAACAGACTGCTCGTGCCGCTCGTCAGCGCTATAGAGAAAAGCAGCACTTCCGCACCCTCTAAAAAGGAAACCTCAAAGGAAACGCCCATACTTGGAAAACGTGAAAAAGAGATTATCCACCATCTCGCAAAGGGGCTGACCAATAAGCAGATTGCCGACAAACTATTCATCTCAACCCACACCGTGGCCACCCATCGCCGCAACATCTGCGCCAAACTCGACATCCACACCTCTTCCGGTCTCACCCTCTACGCCATCGTCCACCACCTCATCGACATCTCCGAAATCGACATCTAACATTAGCTGCCCAGATTATACGGTCACTACAATTTTGCCAATTTGCGACCTTTGCTCGGCGAGCCGGTGAGCCTCAGCAATATGGTCGAGAGTGAATTGCCGGGCTATTATTGGATGAATATTGCTTTGCTCTATGAGGCACATCATAGCAGTTATCTGCGCCTGGGTTGGATAATTACTGTAAAATCCTGTCAGATACGTGCCTGAGGGTATTTCTTTTATAGGGTCGAAGTTTTTCATGCCGAACACTCCCCCCAGCAGCCCGGTATGGCATACTATGCCGTGGAGGGCTGTTAGCCGCAATGACTCGCGCAATGTGGAGGCGCCAATCAATTCAAGCACCTTATTGGCACCGGCAGGATACTTTTCAAGAAACCTGCTCCTGAAATCGTCACCCTCCAAGATTGCATCGTCAGCACCATAGTCCTTGAGCATAACCGATTTCTTTTCACTTCGGGTAGTCGCGACGACTTTCGCGCCGATGGCTTTGGCAAGTTGAATTGCAGCGAGTCCCACTGTCGACGTACCGCCCCGAACGAGCAACAAATCGCCAACAGCCAACTGCAAAGATATAGCCAACGAACCGTATGCGGTATAGTACGTTTCAGGAATCGCGGCAAGTTCGTCCCAACTAAGAGCGCTGTCAACTGCAAATACAATTCTCGCGGGGAGCAACGCATATTCGGCATAACTACCGTTGAAGCTTCGCCCCATACCACCCATCAAAGCCATCACACGTTGACCTTTTTTGAAACGGCTGTCGGACGGATCTATCACCTCGCCTACACATTCAATGCCGGGCACAATCGGCTTATTGATGTACGGCTGGGCCACTTCAAACTGCCGCAAAAGCACTTCGGAATGGTTTATGCCAAATGCACGCACTTTTATGAGTACCCAGCCGGGCTTTGCCTCAGGCATGGACATCTCTGCCAACTTCATTTCCTCCGCCTCGCAAGGCTCTGTAAGGACTACAGCTTTCATACCACTTTCCAACATTGGGGGTCAGGTGAATAAAACGAACGATGATAACCATAAGCAACAGCCGGGCAACCACGACAAAATCTTAACAATTCGCATTTAGAACATTTCTCAAATTTGTCGTACTGCCTGTAAGCATCCATTTCGCTGCCTGACCACAGTTCGTGGATAGGCTTGCTGAATAGATTGCCAACTACGCTCTCAAACCGCCTACAAGACATCACATTGCCGTTAGGCTGTATGGTGAAGTGGCAGTCGCCACAGTGGCACCCATCGTATATTGCATCAGGGTCACTGTCCTCCGGAATCTTAAACAACCCATTCTCATAAAGGAATAGGGTCCAAAGATGGTCTTTGAGATTAAAAATCGTGCCTGAGTCTTTATGCTGCCCGAATTTTCCCCAGATGCGTCCGAGAAAATCCCTATATTCTGCCGGGGATATATGAGTGGATTTCTCTTCCGATGTAGGGCAATATCTGCCAAAAGCAAATACGTCCACGCCTTTCTCCACTACGAGGTCGACAATGTCAGGGATTTCGCTGATGTTGGTACCCGAAACAGTAGTCATCACGGCCACACGTATCCCGTTGCGCTTGAGCACGCCAATCTTATCAATAGTGGTGTCAAACGATCCCGGCTTGCGTATCGCGTCATGCGTCTCCCTCATTCCGTCAATCGACAACTGGTATTTTTGGCAGCCCATCGATTTCAGCCGTTGGCAAACTTCATCCGTAATGTGGAAAGGATTGCCAAGAATCGTAAACGGAATATTCCGATCCTTGAGCATGGCAAGAATCTTCCAGAAACTGCGGTGGAGGATCGGATCTCCGCCAGTAATGTAGAAATACGGCAACCGATCCATCTTTCTGCACATCTCCACGCATTGACCGATTACCTCCTCCGCCTTTTTTAGAGGCATCTCTATGATGCGCGGATGTCCCTCGGAAAAGATGTAGCAATGCTCACAACGCTGGTCGCAACTGTCAGTGAT
>CAMWUM010000144.1 GCA_947177435.1 uncultured Muribaculaceae bacterium | reverse complement strand
AAATAGTACCAATTGATTTATTCATATTTTTTGAGGCTGTCCTAAATTTGGGGACAAAGATAGCGATTTCTGTCCTAAAAAAGAGGACGCCAACCCAATTTTTATCAAAATTTTTGTCCGCGGCAGAATAACTGGCACTGCGCTAAACCTTTTGGGTCTGATGGCATCTAAAATTACATATACTTATAGATTTGACTATGAAACGAGTACAGCTTTTGGTATTGGCGTTGGTGGCGGTGCTGACCGCCGGAGCCGCCACGAAAAATTCGACGCCTGATTTCGCTTTTCCCCAGACGGTGGATAAGGATGCGCGCCGTGACTTGAATACGGCAATAAAGGCCAAGGATGCCCATGCGGCTCTTAATGCGCTGATACGTGTGTATGTGGCCAATGAAGTGATAGGCGAACAGGGCGCGGCACAGCAGTCGATTGAGTTGGCTGAGAGCACGGCCCAAAAGTTTGCCGGCAACCCGTTGGAGGGAATGTTCGATGCGCTGATGGCAAGGATGTACAACGATGAGTATGCCAAACAACGCTGGGTCTACGATGAGCGAGAAATGCCCCTCGAGCCCCGCCCGTCCGACATCACCGAATGGAGCGGCAAACAGTACAAACACGTAATTGATAGCCTTTTGGACCGCTCTGTCGTTACCCCTTCAGGCCTTTCCGCCCTGCGCATCGGCGATTACGCCGACATCGTTGAGGCCAACAAGCTGACTCAAACCTACTACCCCACCCTCTTCGATTTCGCCTGCTCCAACGCCATAGTCATATCAAACGGCATCGATCAAAGCCCCCTCAAATATTGCCAAGCCGGTGTGACAAGCGCACTCAAGCGCCAGAGCGTACCGGCCGAAGTACTGTGGAGATGCAAATGGATAGAATATAACGGCAGAAGCAACAAAGAAATATGCGAGGCATACAAAGCATTGTTCCTCAGCATGAAAGACAGCGAATACGCATCATTGCCTCTGGCTGAATACATTAAAAAGGCCGAATCATCGAATAATGGAGGTGAGGAAAATCTGGATGAAATCAAGTGGCTGGTCGAGCAAATTGATTATGTGCTGGGCCGTTGGCCCTCGGCCCCATTTGCTGAGACCCTTAAAAGCGGCCGCCTGAGCTTGATGCAGAAGAGGGTGTACTTATCGCGTGAATACGTCTGCTCGTCGGGCCATCCTTTGCAGATTGCCATAGAAAATATCAATACTCAGGACTACACCATTGATGTTTACCGACTGAGCAACGGAGATAAAATCTCTAATAACTATTCTGGCAAAATGTTGGAGAAGATGCGCCCTGTGCAGTCAATCAAGATGCACTGCGGCGACAGCAGCCCGTTCCTTTCTTTAGATACAATCAGCATTACTCTCGAGAAACTAGGCTTTTACGCCATAATGGTTAACTCAAGCGAGTTTAACGATAATAATACAGAAAAATCGGTGATGCCACTCAGGTGTATCGATGTGATGCCGCAATCCCTTTGCGTTGACAGCGCTGGTTGGATGGCCATTGTCAACCCGCAGACGGGCGCACCCATCTCTGGCGCGGATGTATCATATATCATCAATCGCAATAATAGCCAACAAACAATCAAATTTGATGCCACTAACAATCTTGGCATTACGGACATATCAAGTCTGAAAGACAAATTGTCTGGTGGGTGGCAGACAGAGTTAAGCGTTACTTACAACGGCACGACAAATCGCTTTGACCGTGACTTCATATACTTCCCCAAAAATTACAATCCAGCCTCGCCGCAGGTTGCCATTCTCACCGACCGCGCCATCTATCATCCCGGAGATTCGGTGCATTATTTGATAGTTTTCGGCGAGGATAATAAGACCGTTAAGGATAAAAAATTGTCAATGTTGCTATTAGACGCCAACCGGCAGAAAGTCGAAAAAGTAGAGGTTACTACCGACGAATGGGGACGCGCCTACGGAGCGTTTGCTATCCCAACAGGTGGTCTTACTGGCAATTACTCAATATTATGCGCGAGAAGTTCTACATCTTTTATGGTGAGCGATTATCGCATACCCGACTTCGAGTTAGTTGACGTAAAGGTGGCGCGCGATGTACCCGCGAAGGGTGAAGTGACGGTCAGCGGTCGTGCCGTCTATTATTCAGGCTTCCCCGTCGCGGGAGCCACGGTTACCGCTGATTTGCATGAGTGCTTTTGGAGTTGGCGCCCAATGCTGGCTAAGGTGATAAGTTCGCCTCAGGCAACAACTGACGACAATGGCGAGTTCTCTGTCGTATTTACATCCAGCGATTTTATCGATTCCGAGTTTTATAGCGTAGGCGTATCTGCCGTTTCTCCGTCCGGCACCACCGCCACTGCGTCCCAAAAGCCATTCTCTCTTGGCAAGCAGTATGTCATCAGCCTCAAAACGCCATACGCAGTGGATGGCGAAAAGCCGTTTAATCCTGTATGCGACCTGGCCAGCTACAGCGGCGATGAGGCCGACTTCCCCATCAAATGGACTATCTCAACCCTTGACTCTACGGTGGTGCTCGGCGGCAACTCGCTCAAAGACATTGATCTGGCAGCCATAACTCCAGGCCGTTACTGCCTCACTGTCGAGCCGGTTGATACCACGCTAGCCAACGCCCAGAGCAATACGTTCACTCTTTATAATGTGAAGTCTGGCATCGTTCCTGAAACTGGCAACCTGATTTGGCTGCCAAGTAGGTCCATCACTCTTCCCGCTGGTTCACAGGGCGAACTGCTGTTTGGCGTCACCGATTCGATGTTCATTTATAGCTTCATCATCAATGAGAACGGCGTCGCGCTTGACGGCAAGTGGTACGCAAAAGGCTACCATACCATCAAGATTGATGCCGTGGCAGGCAAGGTATTGCTGGCCACTACGAAAGATTTCGACAACTACAACGAGACTATTTCTATTGCCATTACGCCAGAAAAGCCGTTGAAACTCGTTGGGGAGACGTTCCGCGACAAACTGCTGCCAGGCACACAAGAGACGTGGCGCCTACGAGTTGTGGACGGCGAAGGACGTGGAGTGCCTGCCGCCCTGGCTCTCGACATGTACAACCGTGCACTTGATGCACTCGTGCCTCACGATTTCTCCATTGCTTTCAATAGATGGCAACCTCAAATCAGCATGCGCTTTAACTCGCATTTGTTCAGTGTGTATTTCCGACAAGTGTTCGCAGAACGCATTGACGATATCAAATTTGACTATCTGTACTATCCGCAGTTCGCTCTTTTTGACAAAATATCTTCGGCCAAGAACATAAGAATTAGAGGCGGCAGAATGTCTAAACAGAGAGTTTATGGTTATGGTACTTCCAATGCCGTCATTGATATGGCATCTGATGAGTGCGAAGAGGAAGAAGCAGAAGAAACGTATGCGGCTGCCGGGGCAAACTCCAGGGTGTTTGCATCTGTTGATGTTTCTGATGGCCTTCTGGATGCAGTAATAACCACAACAGAAGTAGTGACTAAAAATTATGCTGAAGATATTCAGATGCGCGACGGCGATGTGCCGATGGCCATTTGTGCGCCGCAACTGACTACGTATTCTGAGGTCAATGCTTTCTATACGTTCACCGTGCATAATGCCAATGCTTCGTGGAGGCTCTATGCCACGGCTTGGACGCAGACTCTGCGCTCGGCCAACTTGACCCGTGATTTCATCGCCAACAAGCCTCTGATGGTGCAGCCCAACGCGCCGCGCTTCCTCCGCGCTGGCGACAAGGCCGAGGTGGCCATCGCGCTGCTCAACAATACCGACTCGCTCGCATCGGTACAGGCCGTGGTCGAGCTGTTCGACCCTGCCACCGGCTCTGTATTCGACACGCAAACATACGCTTGCGACATCGACAGCATGGCCCAGTCTACCATCATTGTTAATATCGAGGCGACCTCGATGCAAGCAGCCATCGGCATGAGGGTCAAGGCGTTCACCTCCAGCTTTGGCGATGGCGAGCAGTTGGCCATCCCCGTGCTTCCTGCCGACGCCTCGCTCATCGAGACCACGCCGTTCTACCTCAACCCCGGCGACTCGACATTCACCATGACCCTCCCCGCTCAGCCTGAAGCCCGCATCTCGCTCACCTACTGCGAGAACCCTGCTTGGAGCATCGTTTCTGCCCTCCCCGGCCTGCGCGAGGACAAGGCCAAGTACGCCAACTCGGCTGCCGCGGTCATCTTCTCGGCCGCAATCGCCCAGGGCATCATACACGACAAACCCGAAATCGCGTCAGCCATCGCCGCTTGGCAGGCCAACCCGACCGACTCGGCCTTGGTGTCGATGCTTGAGAAAAACGAGGATTTGAAGATAGCCATCCTCAACGCCACGCCTTGGGTACAGGCTGCCCAGTCCGACTCTGAGCGCATGGCCCGCCTGTCACTGCTCTTTGATAAGAAGCAAACTTCGCAGGCCATCGGCGATGCCATTGACGTGCTGCAAAAATTGCAACTCACCGACGGCGGTTGGGCCTGGGGCGACTGGTGCAAGCAGTCGTCGCCATGGGTCACCGGACGCGTCCTGTCCCTGATGGCCGACCTGAAAGCCTACGGCTGGCTGCCCGCCGACAAGCGCCTCGACGGCATGATAAAGAGCGCCCTGAAATATTGGGATAAGGAGGTCGAAGGCCCGAACGTGACATACTCCATCGTACGCAAGCGCTTTGCCGACGTGCCCGTCAGCACTCGCGGCCAGCAGGCCATCACTAAGACAGTCAACGACATACTCAAGCATTGGAAGTCGTACTCCGACCCGGCCGGCAAAGCCGTCGCCGCCCAGGCCCTGTACCTCAACGGCTATCCCACGAAGAGCCGCGAACTGATGTCGTCAATCACGGAGTTCGGCGTGTGGAGCGAAAGCCAAGGCCTGCGCTTCCCGTCGGTCAACGCCCTTTCGTCATACGCTGCCATCCTCAAAGCCTACGCTATGATCGAGCCCGGCAGCCGCCAGGTCGACGGCCTGCGCCAGCAGCTCATCGTACGCAAGCAGGCCACCGATTGGGGCTCGTCAGTAGTGACATCCGACGTTGTCGCCGCTATCCTCTCGTCTGGCTCACGCTGGACCGTTGCCGCCCAAGGCGCAGATATTACCGCCGGAGGCCAAGCCATAGACATCTCCGGCACCATTGAGACGGCCACCGGTTCACTGCGCGCCGACCTCTCGGCCCATGCCGGACAGACGCTCACAGTTACCGCTCCCTCGACGGGTCCGAGCTACGGCGCCGTCTACTCGCAGTTCAGCCAGGCAATGGCCGACGTCAAGGCATCGGCCTGCGACGACCTCTCGATCGAAAAGACTATGATGGTGCGCCGCGGCACCGAATGGGCTTACGTCGACGGACCGCTCCAAGTCGGCGACCGCGTGAAGGTGCAGCTCACCATCCACGCCCGGCGCAATTTGGATTATGTGGAAATCATCGACGAGCGCCCCGCCGCCTTCGAGCCCGCTGACCAACTGCCAGGATGGCTGTGGAGCCAAGGCACGGGATTCTACCGCGAGAACCGCGACGCATACACGGCCCTGCACATCATCAGCCTCGCCCCCTGCACGTACCAGCTCACCTACGAAATGAACGTGAACACGGCCGGCACCTACTCCTCCGGCGTGGCCACAATCCAAAGCCAGTACGCCCCCGAACTCTCCGCCCCCTCGGCCGGA
>CAMWUM010000143.1 GCA_947177435.1 uncultured Muribaculaceae bacterium | reverse complement strand
CATCGCCACCATCAAGAAGCCCTTCGAGCTGATGCTCGAGGGGCTTCGCTGTTATTGCGCGGCGGCAAAATGCCGCCGCGCTGGCGATATCAGAGTCATCAGAGTAATCAGAGGTATCTGATTTGGCTAAGCCATTAATTAGTAGGGATCGACGTCGTATTGGAGGATGAGGGAGCGTAATGTGGGGGTGGTGGAGCGCAGGTGCGCGTATAGGTCGCGCAGGATTTGCTTGACTTTTGGCATCGAGGCGTTGAGCTCGACTTTGAGCATTATCTGGCGGATGAATAGCGACTGCACACGCGCTACGGGGGGCTTGGCTGGGCCTTGCACGCGGTTGCCGAAGAGTTGGCGCAGGCGGTCGGCGTAGAGGCTGGCGATTTCGTCGAGTTCGCGTTCGTCACGGTGTTTTAGGCGTATGTAGATTAAGCGGGTGAACGGTGGATAGGAGAATACGCGGCGCTCCTCAATTTCGGCGGTATAGAATGCCAGGTAATCGTGGGCCTGGACGTGCTGTATGACCGGATGCTCGGGCGTGCGCGTCTGTATAAGCACGTGGCCTGGGATGTCGCGCCGTCCGGCTCGGCCTGACACTTGCTCAAGGATGCAGAAGGCGCGCTCGGCTGAGCGGAAGTCGGGGAAGTTGATGATATTGTCTGCGTTGACTACGGCCACGACTGATACGCCACCGAAGTCGAGGCCCTTTGTGACCATCTGCGTGCCTACTAGGATGTCGGCTTTGCGCTGCGAGAATTGGTCGATAAGGTTCTCGTAACTGTTTTTGTTACGCGTGGTGTCGAGATCCATTCGCAGCGACTTGGCCTCCGGGAATATGCGGTCGACTTCGTCCTCGATGCGCTCGGTTCCGTATCCCACGACGTCGATGGCGGCCTCGCCGCACACTGGACACGTCTCGGGCAGGGGATAAGATGCTCCGCAATAGTGGCAGACAAGCGAATTGGCGCGCTTGTGGTAGGTGAGCGACACGTCGCAGTACTGGCACTTGGGCACGTACTGGCACTTGCCGCAGCGGGCCATGGGGGCGAACCCTCGGCGGTTGTGGAATACGATGGCTTGCTGGCCGTCGCGCACGGCCTGGCGCACGGCGGCAATGGTAGTGTCGGCAAACGACGCGTCTATGGCCTTTTTCTTTGCGGCCTTGGCCATATCCACTATTTCGATTTCGGGCTGTGTGGCGCCTTTGTACCGCTCGAGCAGCGACACGAGCCCGTACTTGCCGCTGAGGGCCTTGTAATAGGTCTCTACGGCCGGCGTGGCGCTCCCGAGTAGTGTTTTGCCTCCGTGCATGTGCGCGAGCATTATGGCGCAATCGCGGGCGTTGTATCGCGGTGCGGGATCGAATTGCTTGTATGATTGGTCGTGCTCCTCGTCGACGATGCACAGGCCGAGTTTGGCGAATGGCAGGAAGATAGCCGAGCGGGCTCCGACCACGACGCACGGCTCGTTGCCGCGCAGGAGGCGTCGCCAAATCTCAACGCGCTCGTTATCGGTGAATTTCGAGTGGTATATCAGCAGCCGGTCGCCGAATATGGCCCGCAGGCGGGCTGTGAGTTGGGTGGTGAGAGCAATCTCCGGCACGAGGTAGAGCGCCTGCATGCCCTGGCTGAGCACATAGTCGATGAGGTGGGCGTAAATCTCGGTCTTGCCGCTGGAGGTGACGCCGTGGAGAAGCACCGTCTGCTTGTCCTTGAATGACGAATGGATTTGCCTCAGTGCTTCGGACTGCGCGTCAGAGAGCGCGGGCAGGGGCGAAACGGCGGCCTGCGATGCGGCGAAGCGTGACACCTCCTTGGTGTAGCGCTCCACCAGTCCCTTGTCGACCAAGGCTTTGAGGATGGTGGTTGTAGCCTGAGCCTTATCGAGCAATTCTTGCTGCGTCACCTCGGCGACGGGAACTCCCGCACGAGTGAACCCGCTGAGTTGCAAGAGGGTCATGAGCAGCATCTCCTGCTTTTTGGCGCCCTTGACGGCGGCGAAGGCGGCACGCAGAGCCTCCTCGTCGGCCCGGGCGAATGCGATGCGGGCGTATTTCTCGCGCTTGGGCCGGTACTTGTCTACGATAGTCTCCGACACGATGGCGGCGCCGCGCTCGACCAGGCGCTGCATGAGCGTAGGCACCGACCTGAAACCGGTCTCCTTTTCTATCTCCTTGGCCTCAAGCTTGCCTTTGGTCTGGAGCAGTTGCCAAATCAGCAACTCGCGCTCTGGGAGCGTCGAAGCGTCCTCGGCATCGAAGTCTGGATTCGCCTCAAACCGCGTTTCGCTTTCGATTTTGAGGCCCGTGGGCACAGCGGCCTTGTACACGTCGCCGATGGAGCACAGGTAGTAGTCTGACATCCATTCCCACAGTTTGAGTTGCGGATGCCTGACCACCGGGTGGGAATCGAGAACGCACAGCGCCTCCTTCACCTCGTACTCCTTGGGCGCGGCCGGTGAGAAGCCCTGCACGATGCCCGTATAGAACTTCTTGCGGCCGAAAGGCACGATCACGCGTGAGCCGACGCTCACCTGCTCGCCCATGGCCATGGGCAAGGCGTAGGTGAACGAGCCGGCCAGCGGCAGCGGCAGGATTACGTCTATGTAAGGCGAGATGGGCACGCTCAGCAGGTGGGCACTACGGCGAAGAACACGAGGGGCGCGGTGCCTTCGTTGCGGAGCGAGTGGCTATGGCCCTTGGGGCAGTAGGTGCACTGGCCGGGACGCACAGTTTCCGGTTCAGCATCGGGGGAGTAGACGGTGCCCACGCCGGAGATTACGAAGATTGCCTCGCAGCTGTCGGCGTGCTCGTGCATGCCGATTGACGCGCCCGGCAGCAGGCAGCCGCGCATGATTTTGCAGTTGCCGTCGTCGGCGATGGCGGCCTCGTAGCTGAGGTCGCCGCCCTTGAAGTTAGGCATCGACTTAGTGACGATGCTGTCGAAATCTATGATCATTGTTTTACGGCTTTAAAACTCATATCCAGGCCCTTGACCGAGTGGGTGAGGGCGCCGACGCTGATGAAGTCGACGCCGCACTCGCCGTAGGCGCGGAGGTTGTCGATGGTGATTCCGCCCGACGATTCGATCTCGATGCCGGGAGCTTTTGAGCGTATGATTTCCACGGCCTTGCGGGTGCGCTCGGGGGTGAAGTTGTCGAGCATGATGCGGTCAACGCCGGCCTCGATGGCTTGCTCTATCTCGGCCTCGTTGCGCACCTCGAGTTCGATTTTGAGATCCTTATGGTTGCGCTTGAGGTATTCGCGCACCGATGCGACAGCCTGGGGGATGCCGCCGGCGAAGTCGACGTGGTTGTCCTTGATGAGAATCATGTCGAAGAGGCCGATGCGGTGGTTGGTGCCTCCGCCGAGCTTTACGGCCTGCTTTTCGAGCAGACGCATGCCGGGAGTGGTCTTGCGCGTATCCAGCACCTTGGTTTTCAGACCTTCCAGTTCCTTTTGGTAGCGGGCGGTGGTGGTGGCGATGCCGCTCATGCGCTGCATGATGTTGAGCATGGTGCGCTCGGTCTGAAGTAGCGAGCGCACAGGGCCGGTGACGATGAAAGCCACGTCGCCGGGCTTGACGTGCGTGCCGTCCTCGATTAGCGTCTCGACTTCGAGCTCGGGGTCGAACTTCTCAAACACTCTCTTGGCCACCTCCACGCCGGCGAGGATGCCCTCCTCCTTCACGATAAGCTGCTGCTTGCCGTATTCGCTGGCGGGGATGATGCTAAGGGTGGTGTGGTCGCCGTCGCGTATGTCCTCGGCGAAAGCGAGGTCAATGAGATCGTCGATAAGTTTTGCGTTTATATCCATAATGGTTTGTGCTATTTATTTTCAGATTACTTCCAGGTTGTCGTTGAGGCGTTGGCGCACCACCTCGTACATCATCAGGCCTGCGGCCACCGACACATTGAGCGAGCCGATTTTGCCGAACATCGGGATTGACACCCTTGTGTCGGCCAGGCGCATGATTTCGGGGGAAATGCCCACGTCCTCGGCGCCCATCACCAGGGCCACGGGGGTGGTGTAGTCAGGTGTGGTGTAGTTGCCGTTAGCCTTCTCCGACACGGCTACGATTTGGTAACCGTTGTCTTTCAGATATTTGACAGCAGCCTCGAGGTTGCGCTCGCGGCACACCTCGATGTGGTTGAGCGCGCCGGCCGATGCCTTCATGGCATCGCCTCCGGCCGATGCGCTACCCCTCTCGGGGATGACCAGAGCGTCAACGCCGCAGCACTCGGCCGTGCGGGCGATGGCGCCGAAGTTGCGCACGTCGGTGATGCCGTCGAGCACCACGACAAACGGCAGAACGCCCTCCTCGTAAAGTTGGGGCACTAGCACGCCTACGCGAGTGTAATTGACGGAGGCCAGCAGGGCGACGACGCCTTGGTGGTTGCCGTGGGTGAAGCGGTTGAGCTTCTCGACGGGCACCTTTTGGGCGAACAGGCGGTGGCGCTTGATCTGATCCCAGAGCTCGTTGGCAAGGTCGCTCTTCAAGTCCTTGCGAATAAATATCTTGTCGATGCTTTTGCCGGCTTCGATAGCCTCGATTACGGCGCGCAGGCCGTAGATTATATCATTTGATTCCATGTGTTGTTATTTTTTGAGGAGCGATAGGGCGGCGGCACGGGCCGAAGGGTCGGCGGCATTGCCGCTGAGCATCAGTGCGAGTTCGGCTACACGCTCGTCGTCAGTGAGTTGGCGCACGTGGGTGTTGGTGCTGTTTTCGTCGTCTTCCTTGTAGACTTTGAAGTGGAAGGCGCCCTTGGCTGCCACCTGCGGCAGGTGGGTGATGGCTATGACCTGCGAGGAGTCGGAGATTTGCTCCATCAGCGAGGCCATGCGCACAGCCACGTCGCCCGACACGCCGGTGTCAACCTCGTCGAATATGATGGTCGGCAACTGCATCTTCTCGGCCACAACGCATTTGATCGAGAGGATAAGGCGCGAAATTTCGCCGCCCGAGGCGGTGGTGCCCACTGACATCAGAGGCTGGTTTTTGTTGAAGGCGAACTTGAAATCGACCGTATCGCAGCCCGACGGGTTGAGCTTGCCGGCGGTGAGAGCGATTTCGCAGCGCAGGTTGCTCATGCCCAGTGGCATGGCGCGTTGCCTGAGCTCCTCGGCAAAAAGCGCGGCCTGCGCGGCTCGCCTCTCAGACAGTTGCTTGGCCAGAGCCACGGCTGCTTTCTTTGCCGACTTGGCCTGGGCCTCGAGGGTGGCAAGCTGCTCGTCGGCATTGTCGATGGCGTCGAGTTGGGTTGCGAGTTTGTCGCGCAGGGCTATGAGGTCATCGGTCGACTCGACGTGATGCTTAGCCTCGAGCGAATAGATTTTGCTCAAGCGGTCTTCGATGCGGTCAAGAGTGGCAGGGTCGGCCTGCATGTCGGAGTCGTAAGCCGCAAGTGTCTCTGCTATATCCTTGATCTCCAGACGGGCCGATTCGAGGCGCTCTGCCAGTTGGTCGGCGTCGTCGAGCACGTCGCTGAGGCGGCGGAGGCTGTCGGAGGCATCATCGAGGAGGCTGAGGGCGTTGGCATCGTCCTGCGAAAGTGCGGAGAGGGCGTCGGAAAGGTGCTCCTTGATCTGCGACATATTGGCCAGCACGTCACGTTCACGCTCGAGGTCGTCCTGCTCGCCGGGCTGCAGCTTCATCTCGCGCAGCTGGTCGAGTTGGAAAG
>CAMWUM010000142.1 GCA_947177435.1 uncultured Muribaculaceae bacterium | reverse complement strand
GTTATTGGGCATGATGCGGTAGACGCCCTTGATGTCGTTGGCGCACCAGAGGCATCCGTCGGGAGTCTCGATAGCCACGTTGGCGCCGATTAGGTCGCTTGGCAGGTTGAGATTCTTAATCACCATATTGCTGTCGGCATCGAATGTTATCTGCCTGATTTCCTGGCCGAATGCCCATAGATCACCATTGTGCCGCTCGACGATTGCCGACACGGGATTGCCATAAATGTTGCCGTCGTCGCCTCGGGCGCGCTGGGTGAAGGCGTCGCGGGCCGGGTCGTACATTTGCAGTCCGTTGTGCGTGGATACGAATATGTGGCCCTTCGTATCCTCAAACACATAGTTGACAAAGTTGTGCGCGATTGAGGTGGAGTCGTCGGGAACGTTCTTGTATATGGTGATTTTCGATCCGTCGTATCGGTTGAGTCCGTCTTCGGTAGCCACCCACAGGTTGCCGTCGCTGGTGTAGCATACGCGGTTGATCAGTGAGCTTGACAGTCCGTTTTCGGTTGCGAAGAAAAGGGGAGACTGAGCGTGCAGCCCCAGGCAGGCGGCCAGCAGGGCGAGCGTAAGAGCGATGATTTTTGAATTGTATAATCGTTTCATGGTGATGTTGCACGAATAAGGTACGTAATATGTTGCAAATGTACGAATAATTTTTGTAACGTTACATAGGTAGATGAAAAAAAATGAAATAATACATTTATGTAACCTAATGTTACATCCGTTATGCAAAATTTGCGTAACTTTGTAACATTAAAAACTATACTTTCTATGACCATGAATCTGCGTGCATTTCTTAGCCTTGCTGCCGTCTCCGTAGCCATAGCCGCCTCTGCCGAGGTGACTTTGCCGCGTATAGTGTCGAACGGGATGGTGGCCCAGCGAGGCGACTCTGTGAAGATATGGGGAAAGGCCGGACCCGGCGAGCCGGTGTCGGTCACCGCCAAGGGCCTTGGCAAGGGAAAAGTGAAGAAATACAAGGCCGCGGTCTCGACGGCCGCCTCAGCCGACAGCACATGGACGGTGAAGTTGCCTCCGATGCCTGTGGGCGGCCCTTACGCTATAACTGTCAACGATATAACCATAGACAATGTGTTATCGGGTGACGTTTACATCTGCTCGGGACAGTCCAACATGGAACTGCCCGTGGCGAGGGTGACGGATATGTTTGCCGACGAGATTGCGGCTTACGAGAATCCGAATATCAGGCAGTTCAACGTGCCGAGCGTCGTAGAGTTCGGCCGCAAGAACGATGATGTGCCCTCAGGCGACTGGCGCGAACTGACGCAGCCCAACGTGATGCAGTATTCTGCCCTGGCGTATTTCTTCGCCAAGGAGCTTTACGAGCGCACCGGAGTGCCCGTCGGCATCCTCAACACCTGCTGGGGTGGCACGCCTGTAGAGTCGTGGATCAGCGAGGAGTGGCTGGGCGATTACCCTATGGCTATCAATCAGATGCGCCTTTATTCTGATCCGCAGTACCGTCAAAACATCAAGCGGCTCGAGGCACAGAACTACGCCCGCTGGGACCAGGTGATGAATGCCGGCGACCCGGGTGTTGGCAAATGGCAAGACCCGGCTCTCGATGATTCGCAATGGGCTGTGGTTGATTTGCTTAGCACCGACTGGGCCACTGATGGGCTCAATCCTGTAAACGGTTCTCACTGGTTCCGTAAAACTCTGTCTCTTCCGGCTGAGGCTGCGGGCCAGCCGGCGGTGCTGAGGCTCGGCTGCATAGTAGACGCCGACTCGGTATTCGTCAACGGCCAGTTTGTCGGCAATGTCACTTACCAGTATCCGCCACGCATCTACCAAGTGCCCGCCGGACTGCTTCACGAAGGCGACAACAACATCACTGTCAGGATGATAAGCCAGCACGGCGTCGGCCATTTCGTACCTGAAAAGCCGTATAAGCTTATTGTTGGCGATAAGGAATACAGCCTCGAGGGAGATTGGCGTTACCATCTGGGCGCGAGAATGCCCGAGGGCCCAGGCCAGGAGTTCTGGTGCTACAAGCCCACGGTGCTTTACAACGCTATGATCCATCCTTTTTTGAACATCAACGTCGCCGGCGCTATCTGGTACCAGGGTGAGTCGAATGTCAACCGTCGCAACCAGTACGCCGGCCTGCTCAAAACTATGATTGCCAACTGGCGAGAGGATTTCGACAATCCCGATATGCCGTTCTACATTGTCGAGTTGGCTGACTATCTGCCTTTCGACGATGTGGATGGTCGTGCAGCCTGGGCTGAGATGCGCCGAGTGCAGCAGCAGGTGGCTGATGAGACAGAAAACGCATACTTCATTCATAACCAAGACCTTGGCGAGTGGAACGATATCCACCCCCTCAACAAAAAGACCCTCGGCATCCGTGTGGTCGATGCCGTAATGTCACGATAAATTCCAGCATTATGTACAACTCGATTTTTAAGAAAATCTGGATGCTGGCCGCTGCGTTCGTTATTGGCGTGGCCAGTGCCAATGCCATTGATCATCCGGGCATTACGAGGCAGGGTGGGGCAGGCTTCCCTCTGATTTCTGCCGGACAGCCGGTGACGATTGTGTGTGATACGGCCGACCAGAAAGGCGTAGGCATTGCCGTGGCCAACCTTGCCAAGGATTTCGGCATGGTCTGCGGCACTGACGCCACGGTGGCAAGCGGTGCTGTCGGTGGCAACTGCGTAATTATCGGTACTGTCGACAGCCCGATAATCAAGCAATTGGCCAAGGCTAAGAAAATCAACCTCGCAGGTCTGAAAGGGAAAAATGAAATGTATGAGATGCACTTTATTGAAGAACCTTTCGGACAGCCGGGAGAGGCATTGGTTGTGGTCGGCAGCGACCGCCGAGGCGCAATCTACGGCGCATACGAACTGTCGGAGCAGATAGGAGTGTCGCCGTGGTACTGGTGGGCCGACGTGCCCGTGCAGGCCGCCTCTGACCTTGCTATCGACCGTGGGGAGTACACTAACGGCGAACCCGCCGTGCGATACCGCGGCATATTCCTCAACGACGAGGCTCCCTGCCTCACCGGTTGGGTCAACCACGCGTTTGGTACGGAGCGCGGCGGACACGAGTTCTACGGCAAAGTGTTCGAACTGATACTTAGGCTGCGCGGCAACTTCCTCTGGCCGGCCATGTGGAGTTGGGCATTCTATGCCGACGATCCCGAAAACGGCAAATTGGCCGACGAGATGGGCGTGGTGATCAGCACCTCGCACCACGAGCCGATGGCCCGCAACCATCAAGAGTATGCACGCCGCCGTGGCGAGTATGGCCCATGGAACTACTCCACCAACCAGGCCTCGCTTGACCAATTCTTCCGTGAGGGCATCGAGCGAATGAAAGGCACTGAGGACGTGGTGACCATCGGCATGCGCGGCGACGGTGATGAGGCCATGAGCGCAGAGGCCGACGTGGCCCTGCTCGAAAAAGTCATCAAAAACCAGCGCAAGATCATATCCGACGTTACCGGCAAGCCTGCCAAAGCCACGCCGCAGGTGTGGGCGCTCTATAAGGAAGTGCTTGATTACTATGACGCAGGTCTACGAGTGCCCGACGACGTAATCCTGCTTCTCTGCGATGACAACTGGGGCAATGTGCGCCGCCTGCCCAACGAGCGTGAGCGCAAGCACCCGGGCGGTTGGGGCATGTATTACCATGTCGACTATGTGGGCGCTCCCCGCAACACCAAATGGATGAACGTCACGCCGATACAAGGCATGTGGGAACAGCTTGCCCTCACTTACGAATACGGCGTGGACCAGTTGTGGGTGCTTAACGTCGGCGACCTCAAGCCGATGGAGTACCCGATTTCCCTCTTCCTCGACATGGCCTGGAACCCATCCAAATACGACGCTAAGACCATTGGCCAGCATACCCTCGACTTCTGCGCCCAGCAGTTTGGCCAGGATCAGGCCAAGGAGGCCGCGCGCATCCTCAACCTCTACTGCAAGTACAACGGCCGTGTAACGGCCGAGATGCTCGACGCCGACACTTACAACCTGGCAAGCGGCGAGTGGCGCCAGGTGCGCGACGAATACCTCACTCTTGAGGCCGAGGCCCTGCGCCAGTATGTGTCTATGCCCGAGGAATATAAAGATGCGTACATGCAGCTTGTGCTCTTCCCTGTGCAGGCTATGGCCAACCTATATGATATGTATTACAGCGTGGCGATGAACCGCAAACTCTTCGCCGACGGCAATGATCAGTGCAACGCCTGGGCCGACCGTGCCGAGGCCGCCTTTGCCCGCGACGCCGAGTTGATGTCCTATTATAATAATGTATTGGCCGGCGGCAAGTGGTGCCATATGATGGACCAAAAGCACATCGGCTACACATCGTGGAACGACAACTTCCCCGCCGACCGCATACCCCACGTTGACCGCATCGCCCAGCCCACCGAGGGCGATTGGGTATTCTCTCCCGCCGACGGCGTGGTGGCTATCGAAGCCGAGCATTACTACACCAAGAACGATAGGGGTGAGGCCAAATGGGTAATTATTCCCGACATGGGCCGTACCCTCAGCGGCATAACGCTGATGCCTCGCATGGCTGCTACCGACGGAGCCACGCTCTCGTATGTAATTGAGGATTTGCCTGCAGATGTCGACAGTGTTGACGTGTACGTAGTGGTAAAATCGACGCTCGCCTTCGCCAACCTCGACGGCCACCGTTATGCCGTAGGCTTCGAAGGCGCAGACGAGCAAGTCATCAACTTCAACAGCAACCTCAACGAGAAGCCCGAAAATATCTACTCCGTCTTTTACCCGACCGTAGCCCGTCGCGTGGTCGAGAAGAAAGCGCACCTGGCTATGCCGGTTGACGGCGGACGCGCCACACTTACGCTCCGTCCCCTCGACCCGGGAGTAGTGTTCGAAAAGGTTGTGATTGACCTCGGCGGTTACGAGCCCAGCTACCTCTACGGCCCAGAGTCGCCCGTCAAAAAATCTAAAGTCTAACGTCTAAAATCTAAGAACTAAATATGAACGAATTATTCTCTGTAAAAGACCAAGTGGTCGTCATCACCGGCGGCACCGGCGTGCTCGGGGCCTGCATCGGCAAGTACCTTGCTACGCAAGGCGCTAAAGTGGTGATTATGGGTCGCCGCAAGGATGAAGGCGACGCAATCGTCAGTGAAATCAAGGCGGCCGGAGGCGAGGCCATGTTCCTCGTCACCGACGTGATGAACCAGGAAGTCGTCGAACAGAACTGCGCCGACATCCTGGCCCGCTACGGCAAAGCAGACGCCCTGCTCAATGCGGCGGGCGGCAACATGCCCGGCGCCACCATCGCCCCCACCGGCAACTTCTTCGACCTCAAGACGGCCGACTTCCAGCGCGTGCTCGACCTGAACCTCACTGGCACGGTAATCCCCACTCAGGTGTTCCTCAAGCCCATGGTCGAGGCCGGCAAGGGCACCATCGTCAACTTCTCGTCGATGGCCGCTTTCCGTCCCATGACCCGCGTGTGCGGTTACGCTGCCGCCAAGGCCGGCATCAGCAACTTCACTGCCTTCCTGGCCAACGAGGTGGCCACTAAGTTCACCTCGGCCATCCGAGTCAACGCCATCGCCCCGGGCTTCTTCCTCACCAACCAGAACCTGCGCCTGCTCACCAACGAGGACGGCACCCTCACTCCGCGCGGCGAGGACGTAATCCGCCAGACGCCGTTCAAGCGCTTCGGCAAGCCCGAGGAGCTGTGCGGCACCATCC
>CAMWUM010000141.1 GCA_947177435.1 uncultured Muribaculaceae bacterium | reverse complement strand
ACCCGGATCAGCAAAGATCAAGAGAAACCACGCTTCCCACAGCCACATACTCCCCAAGACGACCAACAAGCAGAAGAGAAACCTCGACCACTCGGCCCTCGTTTCGAAGGTTGACCAGAAGAGCGTAAAGAAGCTCCTCGGCATCTAAGGCTGGCTCGCTTTCCCGCACACACACTTCGTGAACTATAATTGATTTACTAACCGAATGGCCAGCATGATAAGCGCCGCCCCGACAGGCGTGCCGCTGACATTCACAAACCACAATTAACATGCCAAGATCAGTAAACCACGGCGCATCGCGCGCACGTCGCAAGAAAATCTTAAAGCTCACACGCGGCTACTTTGGTTGCCGCCGCAACGTGTGGACCGTCGCCAAGAACACTTGGGAGAAGGGTCTCACCTACGCCTACCGCGACCGCAAGGACAAGAAGCACAACTTCCGCGCCCTCTGGATCCAGCGTATCAACGCCGCTGCCCGCATGGAGGATCTCAACTACTCTCAGCTCATGGGCCTCATCCACAAGGCTGGCATCGAGATCAACCGCAAAGTCCTCGCCGACCTCGCCCTCAACAATCCCGCCGCTTTCAAGGCCATCGTTGACAAGGTGAAGAATGCCTAACCCAAGTATTAACCTTAAGAATCAAGCAATATGATCATCGTACAAGTTAAAGAAGGCGAGAACATCGAAAGAGCCCTTAAGAAATTCAAGCGCAAATTCGAAAAGACTGGCATCATCAAAGAGCTCCGCGCCCGCCAGGCCTTCCAGAAGCCCTCTGTCACCAACCGCAAGAAGATGATGAAGGCCGTATACGTGCAGAAGCTCCGCAACGTCGAGGAATAAGCCATCATCCATACCCCATCGAAAAAACGCCCTTGCCTCACCGGCAAGGGCGTTTTTTCGATTAAGAATTTTGATATTTTCGCCAGATGGATTAATTTTGCAAAAGATTAATACCCGTTAAACCAACCTATCTATTGGCCCAATTCCGTGCACAATGTCTATAAAAGCACTCCCATACCTTATTCTTGTCTTTCTCGGTGCCATCAGCATCACCAATGCGCACGGGGAAACAATGCCCGACTCCGTCACAACACAAACATTGAATGAAATTGTTGTTTCGGGACAATCGGCTCATCAAAGAGTCTCGACCGGCAAGTTGGGCAGCGAGAATCTTGAACTCGAAAAGATTGCTTTTACGCCGCAATTATTAGGTGAGACTGACATTTTAAAGGCCATCACTCTTCTGCCCGGCGTGCATGCTGAGGCTGACGGCGCCGGCGGATTTGAGGTCAGAGGAGGTAATGCCTACCAAAATCTTGTGACGATGGACGGCATGACCATCTACAATCCGGCTCACATGATGGGCATATTCTCTACATTCAACTATGATGCAATGAGCAGGGCAGCCCTACACAAAGGGCCGATACCCGTGCGATTCGGCGAAGCATCTTCGTCAACTTTGGAGACATACATGAAAACCGGAGACCTCGAGCGGCACCATTTCTCCGGCACAATTGGCTTATTGAATGCGAAAGCCTCTGCCGAAGGGCCAATAGCAAAGGAAAAACTATCATTTTCAGTGGCCGCGCGCAGGTCATACGTTGACTTATTCTTTAATTTCATTCCTCAGTACAAGCATACTGTGATGAATTTTTGGGACACAAATGCCAAGCTTCATTACAAAATCAACTCCAACAATTACATCGACGGATCGTTTTTTGTATCCCGCGACAATCTGGCCGTCTCCGACCTTATGACCATGAACTGGGGCAATCTTGCCGGAAGCGTAAACTGGAAATGCCGCAAAAGCAACGGCTGGGCCTTCACTACTACCGGGTCTGCCACTGATTATACTACGCTGATGGGAATGGACATTATGGCGTCCAGTCAGAAAATGACCCAATATATCCACTCATTCTCCATCAACGAACGCGTACAATACTCCATCTCCTACCAGCATTCAATCGAATTTGGAGCCAGATCAGAATTATTAAAGGTCAAATCGGGAGACATGCTCGTCGATGGCGCCCACTATCTTGACATACGCAGCGGATGGAGCAACGGAGCCTGGATTGAATACGAAGGAGATGCAACGAGGTGGCTCTCAGTGTATGGGGGCGCGCGAATGTCTCTGTTCTCATCATTGGCCTCAGACCACTTCCACAAATTCATTGCATCCGGCGAACCTTTCCCGCGATATGCCAATAAGACTTACGCGACCTTTGAACCCCGCGGAAGCCTAAAATTCACCATAAACGAATCGCATAACGTAAAGATAGGCGCTTCAGTCACGACACAAAACATCCACGGTGTACGCTCCACATCCACCACATTCCCGTTCGACAGATATGCCATTACTTCTGACAATGTTAGGCCTGAGATGATTATCCAATACTCTGTGGGATACGCAGGCATGACGCCAGGCGGAGATTGGGACTGGAGCGTGGAGGGTTATTACAAGCACATGAAAAATGTCTACGATTATAAGGATGGCGTGAATATGTTCTCCCGCATTAATCTTGAAGACATAATCCTTGGCGGACGCGGACGCAGCTATGGGTTGGAATTTATGCTACGCAAAAATAGCGGCAGACTGAATGGGTGGATATCATATACGCTGTCGAAGACTGAGACCAAAATTTCAGGCATAAATAATGGAGAATGGTATAACGCATCCAACGACCGCAGAAATGATCTGGCCATCGTTGCCATTTATGACTTGAACTCGAGGTGGAAATTATCCGCATCGTGGACGTATGCATCCGGCCGACCGCTGACAGCCCCTGATGAAAAATATGAGATCGCGGGCACCACATGCTATTATTACTCTGGGCGCAACAAGTATAAGACGCCCCCGTCGCACAGGCTTGACCTCTCGGCCACCTATACCAGAGTCGGACGCAAATTCACTTCCGCTTGGGCATTTGGCATCTACAATGCCTATTCCCACCAAAGCCCGTTCGTAATATATTTCGAGGATGATCCATCCAAGCCATCGGGCACGAGGACCGTGCAGCAATCCCTTTTCGGCATAATACCCTCTGTATCTTACACCCTATCCTTTTGAGCGATGAGACATACACATATCTGCAAAGTAACATATATTATTGCCATGCTGTTGATTACGGCGGGATGCAAGAAAGAACTTGACTTCGAGTATCACGACGTTGATTCACCCCTCGTGATTGAGGCAGTCCTATCACAGTCAGGTCCTACGGTGCGCATTACTCACACCACGCCAATGGACGAGCCAATGGATCTCACGCCGGTCACAGCTGCGAGCGCAATGCTTACTGACCTTACCGACGGGTCGACGAGGATTCTCAATCTTAACGAGGATGGGGCTTTCGTCGACGATATCCCAGGCATCGCAGGACATAAATACCAAATGGCGGTGACTGTCGAGGGCAAAACATTCCTGTCTGCATGCAACATGAAAGGTGAGACAGAGATTGTGGATATGATGTTTCAATGGATCAAGATGCCTTACGATTACGTGGCGGTTCTTCAGGTCTCGTTCAAGGAATTGCCTGATGATGCCGACAACTGCTACTGGGTGCGTCTTCTCCGCAACGGCCAGCCTTACAAATGGAGCGTTGTCGACCGCCAGGCCGCTGTATCCGGAATCATTAATTTCGTAGCTATGACCTCCCGCAAAGATATCGATGAAGAGGATGAAAAGGACCTTTTGCTTGACAATGATACAGTGACAGCCCTCGTAATCCCTATCGACCGCCGGATGGCAGATTATCTGACCGCTCTTGAGCGAGACAGCAACGGACCGGCCATGTGGGATGGAGGATTCTGCCTCGGATATTTCCTTGCGGCTCCTATTGCTGAAAAAAGCATTATCTATCATCCAGACGAACTCACCGAATACAAATAACCGCCAAACATTAGCAAATGGGGGCTATGCCCTCATTTTTTCGTGGCAAAAGGACGCTTTTTTGCCACGAAATTAGGGTTATGTCGCAAAAAAATTGTAATTTTGCCTAAATATTGGGCGGGAACAGCTTCTGCCCGCGCGTGAATAAAACTAATTATCAATAAATCAATACGTCATGGACATTTCCCACATTGAGCACATCGGCATCGCAGTGCCCAGCCTCGAAGAGGCAATCCCATTCTACGAAAACATGCTCGGCCTGAAATGCTTCGCCATCGAAGAAGTAGCAGACCAGAAAGTGCGCACCGCTTTCTTCAAGGTCGGCCAGACCAAGATCGAGCTCCTCGAAGGCACCGCTCCCGAGAGCGCAATCTCTAAGTTCATCGAAAACAACGGCGGCCGCGGCGGCATCCAGCACGTGGCTTTCGCCATCGCCGACGGCGTGGCGAACGCTCTGGCCGAGGCCGAGGGCAAGGGCTGCCGGCTCATCGACAAGGCTCCCCGCAAGGGCGCCGAGGGCCTCAACATCGCCTTCCTCCACCCCAAGTCGACCTGCGGCACGCTCATCGAGCTCTGCGAAGACCCCAAGAAGGGCGCCTGCTAATCCAAATCTGAAACTCAACTAAAATACCAAGTAATGAGCAACCAACTTGCAAAGGTAAAAGAACTCATCGAGCTGCGCACCGAGGCGCGTCTCGGAGGCGGCCAGAAGGCCATCGACAAGCAGCACGAAAGAGGCAAATACACAGCTCGCGAGCGCATTCTCCAGCTCCTCGACGAAGGCTCGTTCGAAGAGATTGACATGTTTGTCCGCCACCGCTGCCACAACTTCGGCATCGAGAAGAAATCATACCTCGGCGACGGCGTAGTCACCGGCTACGGCACAATCGAAGGCCGTCTCGTATACGTTTTCGCTCAGGACTTCACCGTATTCGGCGGCGCACTGTCTGAGACCATGGCCCTGAAGATCTGCAAGATCATGGACATGGCCATGAAGATGGGCGCTCCCATCATCGGCCTCAATGACTCGGGCGGTGCCCGCATCCAGGAGGGCATCAACGCCCTGGCCGGCTACTCTGAGATCTTCGAGCGCAACATCCTCGCCTCTGGCGTTGTGCCCCAGATTTCGGCCATCCTCGGCCCCTGCGCCGGCGGTGCCGTTTACTCCCCCGCCCTCACCGACTTCACCATCATGGCCAAGGGCATCTCTTACATGTTCCTCACCGGCCCCAAGGTTGTCAAGACCGTTACGGGCGAGGACGTGACCCAAGAGGCTCTCGGCGGCGCCGAGGTGCATGCCAGCAAGAGCGGCGTGGCCCACTTCGCCGCAGAAGATGGCGAGGACGCCCTGAGAATCATCCGCAAGCTCTTCAGCTTCATCCCGCAGAACAACCTCGAAGAGCCCCCGTTGGTTGAGTGCAACGACCCGATTGACCGCCTCGAGGATTCGCTCAACGAGATCATCCCCGACTCGGCCAACCGCCCCTACGACATGTACGAGGTGATCGGCGCCATCATCGACAACGGCGAGTTCCTCGAAGTACAGCCTGACTACGCCAAGAACATCATCATCGGCTTCGCCCGCTTCAACGGCCAGGCCGTCGGCATCGTTGCCAACCAGCCCAAGTACCTGGCCGGCGTGCTCGACTGCAACGCTTCACGCAAGGCTGCCCGCTTCGTGCGCTTCTGCGACGCCTTCAACATTCCTCTGGTTACGCTCGTTGACGTTCCCGGCTTCCTCCCCGGCACCGGCCAAGAGTACAACGCAGTCATCCTGCATGGCGCCAAGCTGCTCTACGCCTTCGGTGAGGCCACCGTGCCCAAGGTTACCGTCACCCTGCGCAAGAGCTACGGCGGCTCGCATATCGTGATGAGCTGCAAGCAGCTGCGCGGCGACATGAACTACGCATGGCCCACCGCCGAGATCGCCGTTATGGGCGGCG
>CAMWUM010000140.1 GCA_947177435.1 uncultured Muribaculaceae bacterium | reverse complement strand
CGTGTGGATAGTGGGATTTTTGGAGATTTTTCGGTAATTTTGCATTATGATTGGTTTAGAATGCCAATTTGCAAATATTAACGCCGAAAAATCTATTTTTTATGAGTGGTTTCGAGAAGAAATTTCAAGTGCAGGAGTTTCCTGTGATTAAAGATTACGGCCCGGACGAGCCATTTTTTAGACTGCAGACCCCGGCGGGCGAAGCTCGATTGCAGAAGATTGCCTTTCAGAAAGATCAGCCGCTGCCCGACACGCTCGACTGCCGAGTGAAGGGATATGATGCCGACGGCTTGCCGGTGCTTGGGCACAACATGCCGCGTTATGTGAGCGAGTTCTATGCCGATGGCTTTTCCAAAGGTCGCGACTTTGAGTTTAAGGTGGTGCGCAAGCCGGGCAACGGCTCGGACAATTATCAGGTGGAGGACGAGTACGGCTTGCAGTTCAGAGTGCAGGCTCCGAAGTCAGCCCTGACGCTTGGACAGACGATAAAGTGCAAGTTCGAGGTGCTTGACCCGACATTTTTCGTGCTGCGCCGCCGCAGCAATGACACGCAGCTCGGCATGGTGACGCTCCGAGACCTAAGCCGTGCTCTCGGCCTCAAGCAGGGCATCGAGCATGTGGAGCGCCAGGCACGCGAACTGCCCGAGTTGGCGCAGGCATTCAAGGAACTTGACCACGGCCTGCCGTCGTGGATGCTGACGGCCGTGCGCGCATGCCGCGACTTGCTGCCCGGCTGGTTTAGCGACAACATCGCCAGGCAGGATCACGAGATGATGCGCCTGGTGCTCGAGGGCTACCGCCGCATGCTGCTGTATCTTCTCGAGGGTTCGGGTTTCCTTCGCAATCTCAAAGGCGCCGACCGCACCTCGCTGCAGTCAGAGTTGACCGTGCAGATCGAGCAGGCCGAGGCTTACATCAAGGCCTTGCGCATCATCGCCCAGCGCCGCCAGAACGAATTTATCAACAACCTCCTCTACCACCTCAAAGAGAGCGGATACATTTACCATCCCACCACGCAGTTTCAGATTATGATGATACTGTTCGGCACGTCGCCCAAGCTTGTCAACTCGAGCCTCGGTCGTATTTTTGACGCGCTGATGGGCTGGTACCCCGATACGTGGAAGGCCGAGCCGTTCCGCCAGGCCTTTGTCGAGCAGCTTGAGATCTACATTTCCAAGGCCCGCGGCGAGATCGACGACTTCCTGCTGCCTGAGACCGCCGACGACAACGAGAAGATTGAAAAGACGCTCACCGCCATCGCCATACAGAGTTGCCTGGCCATAGACAGCGACAACATCGACATGCGCCTTAACATGTCGCTCTTCTACCGCTGCCTGTCGCTTCTGCGCAGGGCCAAGGCCGAGACGCTGCTTAATAAGTCGTACCTCGAACTGATGGGCGTCAAGTTGCCCACCGACTTCACCTGGACCGACATAAAAGAGCCCACGATGATGATGACGCGCGCCAGCGTGGACGCGCCCTCGACATTCGCCATCAGGGACGGAGCGTCGAAGTATTACACCTACGACCGCGTGGAAGTGGAGGTGGGCCCGACCCTGGCCATACGCGCGCTGGGCGACGACGCCGCTCCGCTTGTGCCCAACAACACGCTGCCCTGGCTGGGCATGCAGGTGTACTCGGCCATCGCCCATCCGATGACGCGCCAGAAACTCAAGACCATCGACGGCCATGCCGAGTTCTGGACTGAGGTTGAGCAGTCGCTCTTCCAGCCCAAGGAGAGCAAGGAGTACGAGACCGCACGGCGCATGGCCGACATCGACGACTACGTGCGCATCGAGGTCGACCGCGTAATCACATCGGCCAGCAACCCCAATCACATCGAGGGCTTCCATTGCCGCATAGTCGACGACCACTTCTTCGACGGCGCCGGCTTTATGATGGCCGAGGACGTGGCCACGTACAACCTGCATGGCGTCACCACCGGCACGTTCCGCCGCGACGACGGACGGCCGATGCAATTCGAGGCCAAGGTGATAGACATTGACGCCAACGATAATTACCGATTCTCGCTCATTGATCAGGTGCGCAGCGCCGTGCGCGACATGGTGTACTCGGGCTACAAGTGCTACGCCGTCATCACCAAGGACAACGGCCGCAGCTATAGCGCCATCTCCGACAAGGGTTTCGGTCTGTACGTCAACAAGCAGCGCGGCGACCTGCCCTACCACTGCGGCAACATCGTGCAGTGCGTCGTCACCGACGTGGGCGCCAACAACACCGTGCAGGCCATCGCTGAGGAGGGTCCCATCGACGGCATGGTGCTCAACAATGCCAAGTCGCTGCGCAATATGCTGCTCACCATCGCCATACCGGCCGACGACGAGGACAATGCCGGGCTCGACCTCGACGACGAGGACGCCATCAGCCGCGAAGACCTCCGCGAGGTGATACAGCTGATACGTTACAAGGCCATTTCGCGCAGCGAGAACATCATCGAGGCATTCGACTATCTGAGTTTCGCGCGCCTGCTGGCCCGCATCATCCAGGATTCAGCACTGGCCGAGACCATCAAGGCCCAGAAAGAGATATTGCTGCAGCACCAGCGCTATGCCAAGAACAAGCAGGTGTTCCGCGACGACATCGAGGCCATCCTCGACGCCAGCCCCGAGAGCCAGTTGGTCAGCCGTATGGCCGCCCGCCTGCTGATTGTGGCCAGCCTGGGCCATCCCGAGGACAACAACGAACTGTGGGCCAAGGCCAAAGGCTCGGGCAACGAAATCGTGCGCGAACTGGCCAAGCAAGTGCTGTCGCATAACCTGCTCTACGAGGTGGATCGCGACGACATCACCGCGTCGGTCATCAAGGAGAGCATAGCCCGCACGCTCAACGTCAGCGGCGAGCAAAACAACCTGAAATACTACGGCTCGGAGTCGCAGTACCTCGAGTTCAAGAGCAGCCTCGTCTACCCGGCTCAGAAGGGCAACGCCGGCATCTCGATTGCCGACCCCGACGCTCAGGAGTGCGAGATTCTGCATATCATCGCCGGCTTCCTCAACACCACCGGCGGCACGCTCTTCATCGGCGTCAACGACGACCGCTACGAGCGCGGCCTGGAGGAAGACTTCAAGTTTTACAAGCTTGATACGTCGGAACGCAACACGCCTCACCGCCGCAACATCAAGTCTCTCGACAATATGGCCAACTACCTGCAGAACGTCATCGACCGCTCGTTCAGCATCGGCATCAGCGCGGGCGACTACGCCAAGGTGTTTGTCGACGACGAGTCGAGCAAGGGCGTAATCTACGTTAAGGTCGATCCGTGCCCCCACGTGGTATACCTCAAGGACACCATCTACGTGCGCCACGGCGCCAAGACCACGCCGCTGCTCGACAAGGAGTCGGTTGACCGCTTCATCGCCGACCGCAAGTTCCTGTACAAACAGCAGTTGCAGGAGTCCGCTGAGGGCGCGGAACCCGAGGTCGTCGACGTCGAGCCCGGCAAGGTTGAGGACGAACTGCCCGTTGTCGAGGCCGAGCGCGGCGAGAGCCTGCCGACTGTGGCCACAGAGGCCGAGTTTGCTATGCCCGACTACTCGCGGCTGCAAACCTCGCGCGTGCGCCGCAATTTCCTGCATGAGTATGACTCGGAGCTGTTCGTAACCCCGGCCTTCTACCTGCGCTTTGTGGGCGACAACGAGTTCATCGTCACCGACGACGAGTGGAGCCTCGAGGATACCGACCGCATCGACCTGGCCATCAGTGAGGAGGAGACCAACCAGTACCTGCTGCTTGTCTACGAGGACGACAGCGCCATCAAGGTGCCGATGCGCGAGATTGCACGCAAGCCGCGCAACAAGGCACAGTCGCACTTCTCCGAGCGCCGTCTGGTGTTTGCCTGCCCCGTCGGCGCCGACGATGCCGTGTACTCAATGCATTGCAACTCAAAGGGCAGCGTCTATGAGCGCCTGACCGCCGTGGCTGACATCGAGCAGGGATTTATGACCTCGTCGCCCACGCGCATCATGGATATCGACAGCGACAGCACGCCGCTGTGGGAGGTGGTGCCCGAGGCCAAGACAGGAGAGTTCGCCAACATCAAGTCGGCCGGACTTAAGCGCAACCAGCTGGGCTATCTGGCCAAGGGCGTGGGCCAGGCCAAGGTGTCGAGCGTAGGCGCCGCTGAGAACTTTTACAAGAAACTCTCACACTAAGCCGGCATGGACACACCGCTTTTTTCAATCATCACCGTCACTTACAATGCCGAAGCCACCGTCGGGCGCACGCTCGACAGTGTGGCTGAGCAGACGTGCCGCCGATTTGAGCAGATTATCATTGACGGAGCCTCTACCGACCGCACCCTCGATATTGCCATTGAGAAGGCCACCGATATGGCCCTGATACAGTCCAAGCCAGACAATGGCCTGTACTATGCGATGAACGATGCCATCTCGCATGCGCAAGGCGAGTACCTTATATTCCTCAACGCCGGAGATAAATTTCACAGCCCCGACACTCTGCAGCAGATCGCCGACGTCATCGAGGCCAACGGCCACCCCGACACCGTCTATGGCCAGACTGACATTGTAGACGCCGACGGCCGGTTTGTGAGCCATCGCCATTTGACGGCGCCCGAGCGGCTTACGCTCGACTCGTTTAAGGATGGCATGGTGGTGTGCCACCAGGCCTTCATTCCCAAGCGCGCCATCGCCGGATTTTACAATCACGCCTATCGGTATTCGGCCGACTATGAGTGGTGCATCATCTGCCTGCAGCATTCGCGCAGCAACGTGATGGTGCCCGGCGTGCTCATCGACTACCTCAACGAGGGCCAGACCACGCGCCACCACCGACAGAGCCTGTTGGAACGCTACCGCATCATGTGCCACTATTTCGGCACGCTGCCCACCATCGGCCGTCACGTCAAATTCTTTTTCCGCAATTTGCGTCGGTAGTTACTCCCTCAAACCCTTACTGGATATATGAATAAATTTGCTGTTATTTTCTGTTTGGCACTCCTATTTGCGCTGGAGGTCTTTTCTTTCTGGACGACATACTGTCATATTATGACTATGGCATCTATTGCAAGGATTTCCTAACGGAAGACAGCGTGTACACTCTCGTCCTCCAACCCGTTACAAAAGCGATGCTTTCGGAGACGTCCGAGAACGAAGCTTTCTATTATAAGAGCAACTGCATATTCCCTGATTCCACCGACAATCTCTTTTATGAAATAAGGTCAGACACGGTGGCTTCGTCATTTTGCCCGCCGTCCTTTAATATGTATGTCGACATAGACAATAGATTATATGAAATTAAAAGGCTCACGCCCAGTACTGGCGACCACAATATGGGCAGGTTCACATATTTTGAAATTCCTCGTTCCTACATCCCCTTAATTATTAACGATCTCGACTCTCTTTACGGTTATTCAGCCCAACCCCAATCCAACACACAGACATCCAGAGAGTTTTGATTATTTCGTACAACGGTCAAGAACTTGTGGCCGTTAATCCACTCCCATAATTCTCCAATATATTTGTTAGATATGGTAAAAAAACTACACTATCTTTTACTATTACTAATAGTCTGTGCGATTTTTTCATCGTGTTATCATTATAATGAGCATCGTGTGTACCATATTGAGCCAGATAGCAACAATGGAGGTTTGACTGTTGACGTGAACTTGCATGACAATTTGGTTATGTGTTCGTTTTTAAACGCCAGCATTACGAATGGCAGCTATATAACTTTCAAGCGTTTGCTAAGAGACGAATTTCCAATAGCTATTAATTACGTTGCGCCTGACAGTATTTTGATTACAAGCGTAAATGTTATGGACTTCAAATCTCAAGGGTTCAACATTTTTAATGTTGAAGAGG
>CAMWUM010000139.1 GCA_947177435.1 uncultured Muribaculaceae bacterium | reverse complement strand
ATCCCGGAGCGCCCCCGCCAGTCGTGGCCTCCGACACGCCCTCGCCACACAAGACAGACAGCCGCCCGCAAAAGACCGGCCCTACGCGCGAAGAGCAACAGCAGCAACAAGACCAGCGCCAGGCCCAAGCCGAAGTGGCCAATGCATTCGGCAATGCCCCGGGACAGCACAACACCACCTCCGGCACAGCAGACCAAGCCAACTCCGGCTCGCCCACATCCGACTCAGCCCAAGGCTCGTACACAGGCCAGGGCCAAGGCACCGCAGGCGGCGGCTGGGGACTGCCCGCCTATGCCCCCGTCAAGAGCACCGTCACCGGCACTGTCAAACTGAAGGTCACTATCGACAACCAAGGCCGGCCCTCACGTGTCGAAATCATCGGAGGCACCCCCGGCGCAAGCACCAACAGTGCAGTGCGCCAGGCCTGCGTGGCCGAAGTCAAGCGCCGCACATTCACCCGCGCCACCTCCACCCCCGCACCCGAAACCGCCATCGCCGTCATCACCTACTCCTTCAAGTAAACCGCATCACGACTATCTCCTTTTGGAGAAAAATTCGTAACTTTGCGGTGATAAAAGGTTTGTTTATGAGAAAAGATTGGAAAGAAAAGGCTGTCATGTTCGCTTGGCAGCATTTGTTGTTGATTATTTCGTTGTTTATCATGACATTGGGCGTGGCCTTGTGCGTGCGTTCCGACCTTGGGAGCAGTGTGATTTCCACCATCCCGTTTGTCATGTCAATCGCTGGCGAGAGCGGCAAAGCCCCAGCCATGACCATCGGCGAGTATACCTATTGCATGAACTTCCTGCTGGTCGGCTTGCAAGTGCTCGTGCTCAGAAAGAAATTTGAGCCCGTGCAGTTGTTCCAGCTGCTCATTGGTTTCTTCTTCGGCTTCCTGCTCGACATCAACATGTGGCTAACGGCCCGGCTCGTGTGCGAAACATTCATCGTCAAACTGGCCGTGCAGCTCGGCGGATGCCTCATCCTCGCCATCGGCATCCTGTTCGAAATACGCTGCGGATCAGTGACAATGCCGGGAGAAGGCTTCCCAGTGGCGCTTAGCCGCGCTTTCGGCATCCCCTTCTCAAAGGCCAAGATAGGAGTTGACATTTCACTTGTGGCCATAGCAGTGGCCCTCGGATTCGCCTACTTCGGTACGTGGCTGTGGAATGTCGTAGGCATAGGCACCCTGCTGGCCATGGTGCTTGTCGGCACGCTCGTGCGCCTGCTGGAGCCCCACATGGCCTGGTTCGGCCACCTGGTCTGCTACCGACCCGGCTTCCGCCGCTACATCTACGGCCTGGCCCGTTTTATATATCCCCGCAAATAAGCATGCCGGAGGCTACTTGCTGCGCTGCGTCGGCACCCAGGGTGTGGCGCACGATGGCAAGAGCGAACGGGATGGCTGCTGCAGGGCCTTGGCCCGTGATGGTGTCGCCGTCAACCACTACGGGCTGGGCTTGCATGTCGGCGCCGGCTTCGATGCAGGCCTGCTCAAAGCCGGGATAGCACGTGGCGCGCTTGCCATTGAGCAAGCCGAGCGGAGCAAACACCACGGCGGGCGATGCGCAGATGGCGGCCAGGCGTCCGCCGGCGGCGGCGTGGGCCTGCAGCAAGGCGCACAGAGGTTCGAATTGCACCAGATTGGCTGCGCCGGGCATGCCGCCGGGGCAGATGAGCCATGCGGCGTCGGAGAAGTCAGCCTGATCAAAGGCCAGGTCGGCGTTGACTGACACGCCGTGAGCACCTGAAACAGAGAGCGACGGGCCGACGGCTACGGTGGCCACGTCCATGCCGGCGCGGCGGAGAATATCGACAGTGGCGAGGGCTTCTATTTCTTCAAATCCCTCGGCGAGGAAGAGGTATGATTTTTCCATAATAGTGAAGTTGATATGCAAATGTGCCGTAAAGTTAGCGCTTTATTTTTGATTAGTGGCCATTTTGGCGGAAAAAAGAGACAGCTGGACCGATACTAAACCAATTTTTTCAAAAATTTCCCGCGAGATGACAGGGAGAAACGATAGAGAAAACCTGCTATGACAATGCATATCAAGCACACGACAACATATAGCAGCCACGGATTTGAGAACGCTTCGTTCAAGGCTAACGGCGTAAGGACATACATGTGTATAAGAAATATCCATAAACTTTCCCCGCGCAGACCTTCGGCGATACGTTCATTGCATCTTATCTTCATAAGAAACGCTGTGCCAAATACTGCAACACTCCCTATCAAGTCGCTAAAAGGCAAATTTGTAACAAATAATCCTATCGAGGCGACATAGGCGCAAATGACATACAGCGGTTTAATGCAATCAATGTGCTTGCGAAGAAAAACGCCTATCATCAGATAGCCTGAACCAATCAAAATGCGCGATAAAGAACTGCATGCAAATTTTGGGAGGGAAGCGAGCGAAAAATGAGTAAAGATGTACTGGCATAACACTCCCGCGATTCCACAAATCAAAATCAGCACCAATGGTATTCTGAATCTTTTCGCCAACATGAAAAACACCGCCGCGAAGCCCAGAGAATACAAATACCAAGTAGGCCAAGAGTATTTTATCTCTCCCATCAGCAGGAAAGACCTTATCTGGATAATGCCATATTGAGCCATGGTATGGCCCTCATCAAACTGATATCCCCACATGCATAGCGGAATATAAATAGCTATCCAACAAAAATACATCTTCCAGATTCTGAAGGCGTATTTTTTTATCGTCTGGTAGCTTTCACAATCGCCAATTTTCTCAATCTTGTTTTGCAGCAGGAATCCTGACGAGACAAAGAAGAATGGCACAGCAAGAGATATGACATACTCAACTGCTGTCGAGGGACTCCAACCATTGCTTAACGGTATGACATGGATTAATACCACGCACAGAGCCATCAAAAATTTCATCACATCCACGCCTTTGAAATGCATCGTGGGTTCTTTAACGGAGGGGTTCACCATCATATCATTAAAGTATATTTTATTTTGCAAAATTAGTAATTTTTCCCAAATGTGCGCGTTATTAAAGTATGAAATTAGTATTTGCCACAAACAACAAGCACAAACTCAGCGAGCTGCGCCAGATCGCCGGCCGCGAAATCGAAATCGTGGGCCTGAGCGACATTGGCTGCCACGAGGATATACCCGAGACGGGCACGACACTGCAGGAGAATGCCCTGCAGAAAGCCCGCTATGTCAATCAGAAGTACGGACTCGACTGTTTTGCCGACGACACCGGCCTGGAGGTCAACGCCCTGGGCGGAGCGCCCGGCGTATATTCGGCCCGATGGGCCGCCATGGAGAAAGGCCAGCCCAGCTGCACGCCCGACGAGAACGTGGAGCTGATGCTGCAGAAGATGGACGGCGTCGATGACCGCCGCGCTTGCTTCCGCACGTGCATCGCCTTGATACAGAATGGTGAGGAACACCTCTTCGACGGTCGCGTCGACGGCGAAATCACCCGCCAACGCGCCGGAGCCGAAGGCTTTGGCTACGACCCCATCTTCCGCCCCAAAGGCTGGGACAAGACCTTTGCCGAGGCCTCGCCCGAAGAGAAAAACGCCATCAGCCACCGCGGACGCGCCACGGCACGGCTCATGGCCTGGCTGCGCGCCATGACCTGCCTCATCCTGACCTTAGTCGGCATCGGCGCCCAGGCGCAGACCGATGGATGGCACAAGTATCCGATCTTTGCCGACACCATCAATGACATAGTCGAGACCGCCGGCGGAAAGGCCTACTTCCTCTCGGGCACAAACCTCTACTCGTTCGACCCCAAGGACGAGGAAATGTACGCCTACACCCACATCAACAAATTAAGCGACAACGATATAGCCTCAATCCACTACAACCGCGAGGGCAAGTACCTGCTGGTCGCATACTCCAATGGCAACATCGACCTGCTGTACGACGACGGCACCACGGCCAACCTCCCCGACATCATGCTGTCGCAAATCAGCGGCTCGAAGCAAATCAACTCCGTGGCCTTCGGCGAGCACCGCATCGCCGTGGGCACCGACTTCGGCCTGGTGGTATTCGACGACGTGCGCCACGAGGTGATCGAGTCGGGCATCTACAACACCCCTGTGTACACTGTGGCCATCGGCAACGGCCGCCTCTACCTCGAGCACAAGGATCCGGGCTCGTCAAACCACTATATCGTATTTGCTCCTCTGGACCAGAGGCATTACTCGCTCGAGAAGTTCAGCCGCCTGGGCGGATGGTACACACGCCAGATCGTGCCCATCGACGAGACCACACTGCTAATCGTCGACAAAGGCGACAACAAGCTAATCTATCGCGAGGTTGACCACGAAAAGAGCACCTGGCGCACCTTGTTCACCCCCGAGCAACGCGCCGACGGCCTGCTGCGCCCCTGCGCCGATGGACTCTACGCCCGCACCACCGACGGCAACCTAATGATAATCAACGGTAAGGATATCAAGACCATCAACATCCCCGCCCAACTGCGCTCCGAGCAGCTGGCCATCGGCCAAGGCCCCCAGCGCCTGTGGGCCGGCAGCAGCGCAGGCCTCAGTTGCGTCGACATCACCTCGGGCTCTCCCGCCACCATCTACGGCAAGATGCTGCCCCAGGGCGCGCTCACCTGCCAGAAGGTGGGCTATCTGCGCTGGTCGTCCGACGGCGAGCGCCTGTACGTGTCAAACATCGAGCTGTCGATGTTCAAGCCCTTCGCCACCGAGGAGTGCGGCGACGCCTACCAGACTACCAACATCATCGAGCGCGGCTTCCCGCGCGACGCATCACTCCTCTCCGCCTCGGCCGACCACGAAAAGTCGATAGAATGGCAGACCCTCCACGGCAACAGCCGCATGTACGGCGACCCGGCCTGGATCCTGGAGGACCCCGACAATCCCGGACGCTACTACTGCGCCAACAACCACGAGGGCCTCTACGTGCTCGAGTACAACGAGCAGACCAAGCGCTACGACGAAGCCGTCAAGTTCGACGCCTCCAACTCGCCCATCCCCTACAACTGGGGCGCGCGCGTTGAGGACGTCAATATCGACCCCGAGGGCAACCTGTGGGTGGGATACATCGGCAACTATGTGGTGCTCCCCGCCGCCAAGCGAAAGGGCAACATCAAAAACGTCGCCGCCGCCGACTGGAAGACTCACCCCAAACTCTCGCACTACAACGCCTTGGGCGGCAAGGATATGATGTCTCTCTTCTGCTCGCGCTCGCAGATGGCGTTCATGTTTACGGCCCAGTGGGAGGGCGGACTCATCGCAGTCGACACCAAGGGCACATACGCCAACCTGGCCGACGACGCCACCTACCTATGGACCCGCTTCACCGACCAGGACGGCAACTCGTTCGAGGCCCCCGACCGCTTCACATTCGCCATCGAGGACAGCCGCGGAGCCGTATGGCTCGGCACCTCGGCCGGCATTTTCGAAATAACCAACCCCAAGACGGCCACGAGCCCCGACATGCGCGTGCGCCGCCTGAAAGTGCCACGCAACGACGGCACCAACTACGCCGACTACCTCCTCGAGAGCGAAATAGTCAACTGGATATGCCTCGACCCCGCCGGCCGCAAATGGGTGGCCACGCAGAACTCCGGCCTCTTCCTCGTCAGCGCCACAGGCGACCGCATCATCAAGCAAATCAACACCGACAACTCCCCGCTGCTCACCAATGAAATATCGGCCGTGGAGTGCGACCCGCATACCAACACGGTTTACGTCGGCACCCCCCATGGCCTGTACACCTTCCTCGGCGACGCATCGGCCCCCCAGGACGATTACAGCGACATCCTCGCATACCCCAACCCCGTGCGCCCCGACTACACGGGCCCCGTCACCATATCCGGCCGGATGGGCC
>CAMWUM010000138.1 GCA_947177435.1 uncultured Muribaculaceae bacterium | reverse complement strand
TACCCAATCTTCCCAGCCAAAAGCCGCTTCCGCCAAGCCGGCGCCCTCAAAGATCGCCAACAGCAAGGGCTCTCTCCCTTACCCCATCACGGGCGAGAAGAAGGTGGTTGGATTCTTTGGTCGCTCGCGTCATCACGATCTCTCAAAAATCGAGATTGACAATCCGGGCATAGAGATTCAGGGCAAAGCCGGGGCTCAGGCCGTGGCTGTCTATGACGGCCAGGTGGCCGGCGTATTCTTCATCGACGGATTGCATAACGCCGTGCTCGTTCGCCATGGCGATTACATCACCGTTTACGCCAACATTGACACGCCCGTGGTCAAAAAGGGCGACAAGGTGCATGCCGGCCAGCAACTCGGCTCAGTCTATGCCGAGGATGGCATGAACCCCGTGCTTCACTTTGAGATACGCAAAGAGAAGGAGAAACTCAACCCGATGGATTGGATAAAGTGACACAGCTATGTCAGCGTCGCAAAAGGTGTTGAAGGCCCTGGGGGTGTTCGGGTCGGTGCAGTCGGTGGGCATTTTGTGCAGCATCGTGCGCGCCAAATTGATAGCCATAGCCATCGGTTCGGTTGGCGTGGGCCTTTTCGGCATCTTCAATGCCGTGATAGAGTTGATGGCAACGGCCACGCAGTTAAATATGCGGCAGAGCGCTGTGCGTGACATCGCCGACGCATCCGAGGCCGGACGACGGCGTATGGCAAGTGCGGTACGCTGGTGGGCCCGTGTGCTTGGCATGTTTGGCGCAGTTGCGATTATTGCCCTCTCTCCCGTCCTAAGTTTTATCAGTTTTAAAACCCTCGACTGGTGGTGGGCTTTCGCCTCGCTCTCGGTGGTGCTCTTTTGTTCGTCCATCACCGGCGGTGAACAAACCATACTGCAAGGCACCGGCCAACTTAAGCGCTTGGCCCACGCAGTGATGTGGGGGTCGGTGGTGGGTACGGCCCTATCCGCGCCGATGTATTTCCTGCTTGGAGAGGGGAGCATCATTCCCTCGCTTATAGTATTTGGTTTGTCATCGATGGCGGCGTCGCTTATCAGTTGCCGTTATGCCGGCGTGCGCATGCCGTGGCGGCAGAAGATGGCCGAAGGTAAAGGCTTTCTGCGGCTTGGCGCTTACCTCACCGTGTCGTCGCTCGTGGCCCTTGGGGCGTCATATATCTTCAAGTCTTTCCTTGCGCTCCGCGACGGTCTCGATGCCGTAGGCCTATATCAGGCAGGCTATACTCTGATGGTCAATTATGTAGGCATTGTGTTCACCGCTATTGGCATGGAGTTTTATCCCCGTCTGTCGTCGGTGGCTATGCGTACGCGGATTGCCACTCGCGTGGTATCGCACGAGGTGGCGCTGCTGATGTGCGTGCTTGCGCCGCTGGTGGTGGCTTTCACGATGGCCGACGAGTTGATGGTGCGCATTCTGTACACCGACGCCTTCCTCCCAATTGTGCCTATGATACTTTTCGGCATAGGCGGCGCAGTGTTCCGCGCCATCGCCTACTGCCATTCCTTCGTTGTCGTGGCCCGAGCCGACGGCAAATGCTTCGTGGTAGTAGAAATTGCCAGTGCGGTGATAGGCTTGGCGCTAAATATCCTATTCTACGATTATTGGGGGATTCCCGGCTTGGGCCTGTCGTATGCCCTTTGGTACGCCATCTATGCCGGCGCCGTGGTCGGCGTATGCCATTGGCGCTACGGCCTGCACTTAAGCCGTAAAAGCGCATTCACAGCCCTGGCCGCCATAGCCATCGCCGCATCAGCCATACTGCTGCGTCATATCGGTTGGTGGGCCCCCGCGTTGATGTTACCGGCCTGCGCACTCACAGCTCTACTCGCCCGCCGCAGGCGTGCTTAAATCTTTTCGGGTCGGGCTACGATTTGGTCGAAGAGGGCCAGAAGGCTTTCGGAGGCTTGGCTTGTCGGGAAGTCGGCAAGGATGGCGGCGGCGCGGTCGCGAAGTTCGGCCATGCGGTCGTAGGCGTAGTCGATGCCGCCCTGCTCGATGGCGTAGGACAGCAGGGTAGCGATTTCGCTGTCGGAGAGCATTTCCTTGGCTGAGAGCGCGAGCATCTCGTCGTGGCGTGGAGCGTCGGCCGTGAGCAGTGCATGGAGCAGGGGCAGCGTGATCTTGCCTTCGCGCAGGTCGTTGCCCGTGGGCTTGCCGATGTCGTGGCTATAGTAATCGTAGATGTCGTCGCGAATCTGGAAGCATAGGCCCATCAGCCTGGCGAACTCCGACAGGCGCTCGGTTGTAGCCTCGTCGGCACCGACGGTGGCGCATCCCATCTTGGCGCAGGCCACAAACAGCGAGGCCGTCTTGTACTCGATGATATGGAAATATGCGTCCTCCGACAGGTGGTGGTGGCGAGCGTTGTAGATTTGGTCAAGTTCGCCGAGCGACAGGAGTTTGCCAAGATAGCAGAGCGAGTCGATCACGCGTATGTCGCCGGTGGCGATAGCCTGCTGCATGGCCGAAGACACAAAGAAATCGCCCACGAGCACTGCGATATGGTTGTCCCAAATCGAGTTGATGGTTGGTTCGCTGCGGCGGGTCATCGAGTTGTCGATGACGTCGTCGTGAATGAGCGAGGCGTTGTGCAGCAGTTCGACGGCGGCTGCGGCGGCCAGAGTGCTGTCGTTGACCTGGCCGAGCATCTTGGCCGTGAGTATCACCACTATCGGGCGCAGCTGCTTGCCCTTTTTGCGGAGGTAGGTGTCAATGACCGTATCCATAAGCGGGCTGTTGCTGCCCAACTGCTTGCGGATGCGTGCGTTAAGAGCCTCCAACTCGGGGGCTATCGACTGCTGTATGGAGTTTTGATCGGCCATTGTTGAAAATATGGCGCAAAGTTACGAAAAATCATTGAATTTAGGACTATGCGCCATTAAAAAATATCATTCAAGGTTCATAACCCTGCGCTTGAAGGCCACCATCTTCACCGCGGCCTCGGCGCATTCGCGTCCCTTGTCACTCATCGGGCCGCCTGCGCGGTCGAGGGCGTCCTGCTCGCAGTCGACGGTAAGCACGCCGAAGATTACGGGTATGTCGCAATCGGCATTGAGGCCCGTGATGCCCTGCGTAACGCTCTGGCATACATAGTCGAAGTGGGGTGTGCCGCCGCGTATGACAGTGCCGAAGGCGATGACTGCGTCGAAGAGCGACGACTCGATGAGTTGCGAGGCGCCGAACGTAAGCTCGACTGCGCCTGGCACGGTGAACGTATCCGCCTCGATGCCTGCCTCCTTAAAAAAGGCCAGCGCACTGTCAACCATGCGGGTGTTGATGTGCTCGTTCCATTCGGCCGTGACTATCGCCACTCTTAAATCCTTGATCTTGGGTGCTTTGCTCTTGGGCGTATGTTGTGACATGCGGTATGCGTTTTTAATTTCAATGCAAATTTACAAAAAATCCACCATATCACCCACAAAATGCCCCAAAAAGTAGGGATGCTCCACGGAGCATCCCCAGTGCCACAACTAGTTAAAAATCGCTAAGAACTAGACCGAACCATTGTAACTACAAAAATAGTTTGTAATTTTGCGGCATCAACTACAAAAATAGTTTATGGAAAGGAAGGATAAGAAAGATAGGTTAACGCCCAAGGAAGAGGAGCTGATGCGGCTGCTTTGGGAGCACGGGCCCATAGCGGTGAGCCAACTCGTAGAACTCTACCCCGAGCCCCATCCGCACTTCAACACCATATCCACTGTGGTTCGCCGGCTTGAGGCGAAAGGCTACGTAGACCATAGCGAGGTTGGCGGGTCGTTCCGTTATTTTGCGGTGCCGCAAAAAGAGGAGTACCGCAGTAAGAGTCTTGGCGATATTGTAAAGAATTACTTTGGCGGCAGCTATTTCGGCGCCGTATCCGCCCTGGTGCAGGAAGAGAAAATCACGGCTGAGGAGTTGAAAGAATTGCTCAGCCTGGTCGAAAACAAAGGCAAATGACATGGGTGAGCTATTGTCATATTCCATATTGAGCGGTCTGGTGTTGCTGGCCTTGTACCTGCCTTACCAAGTGTTGCTGGCAAGGGACAATCAGCATGCCTATAACCGCGCCATCCTCTTGGCCATCTATGTGCTGGCTTTTGCGGCAGTGCCGATGATGAAGATTGCCGAGCAATTCACCCGGGGCTCGTCAGAGCCGGTCTTGGCGCTTGAGATTGGCCAAGTGGTTGTGGATGCCACATCGGTGGATGTGCCTGTCTGGGGCACCATTCTTATTTGGATATATATGGCAGGTATGGCCGCAGTCGGTATCAAAACGATCGTGACTTGGGTCAAGCTGGTTAGAATAGTAAGCCGAGGCGAAAAGATAAAGCATAGCGGCTGCATGCTTGTGCTGACTGACTGTGAGGGGCTGGCGCCGTTCAGCTGGATGGGGTATGTGGTAGTGAGTCGAAAGGACTTTGCCGAAAGCGGAGTCCAAGTCCTCGCTCACGAGTTGGGGCATATACGAAGTCGCCATTGGATTGACCTGCTGGTGGCACAGGCCGTGTGCGTGGTCAACTGGTTCAACCCGGCAGCATGGCTTATGCGCGATTCGCTTATGCTTGTTCACGAATACCAGGCGGATAATGCGGTGCTCGACTCCGGGCACAACGCTCAAGAATATCAATTGTTGCTAATAAAAAAGGCTGTAGGCTCCAGATTCCCGTCCTTAGCCAACAGCCTGAATCATAGTAAACTTAAAAAACGTATCACCATGATGTACAAAAAGAAAAGTGGTGCGGGCCGCAAATTGAAGGCCCTGACACTTGTGCCGATGTTCGCATTGGCACTCGGCGTGGCCGCCGTGCCTACGGTACGCGCCGCCATCTCAACGATTAGCTCCAGCAGCGCAATCGTCGGCAAAGTTAGCGATAATTCTGCAAATGGCGAAATCACAGCCAACAATTTCAAGTTCGGCCACATCGAGATCAATGATGCCGGCGATATCGTTATCGTCATAATAGGCGAAAACCTTGGCAACAACCTGACAGTATCGGACTGCAAGCTGACTTCGTTAGGCAAGACTTCCGACGCCAAATCGATGGAGTGCCACCTCACTGATGGGAGCGCCACTATCTCCGCTGTGTTCCCCATAGCTGCCGCAGATAGCGGTCCTGCAAGTTTGACGTTTACCGCCAACGGCAAGGAATTTACCGTCAAGTTTGGTGGCGGAGAGGTTGAGGTATTCGAGGCTCCAGAAGTGATGCCTCAGTACCCCGGAGGGGAGACTGCCATCATGCAGGCAGTTATGAGCAAACTTACATTTCCCGACCCGTCGAGGACGTGGAAACCCGAAGCCGACGGCCGCTGCGTGGTCAGCTTCACCGTCTACCCCGACGGTACAATCGGCAACGTGCGGCGCATGAAATCCTGCGGCTACGGCGACCTCGACCAAATAGCTATCGACGCAGTCAAAGAAGCCCTCACCGAAAAGTGGACCCCAGGCACCGTCGGCGGAAAGCCAGTAGCCGTAAGCTACTCCATCCCCATCCAGTTCAAGCAAAAGTAACCCAGCAGTTTTAATCCATACCCGCCGGGGCGCGCCTCCAAGCGCGCCCCGGTTTCCTGTTTGTCCTAAAACAGTTCGGAATGCGTACCGAATCGGACTAATTTAATAATTCCAGTCTCCTTATCCCACCATATAAGCAAGGTGTCACTCTCGACATGGCACTCCATATATCCCTTGTAATTGCCTGTAAGAATATGTGGTCGATGGATTTCCGGGATTGGTTCACCTGACACCAACAGGTTTAATATTGCTTCAAGTTTATCAAGAATGGCTGCCTTATGTTTGTACCGTTTAAGGTCCTTCTTAAACTGTGAAGTTAGTTTTAGGGTGTTCATAATGAATCTACAAAAC
>CAMWUM010000137.1 GCA_947177435.1 uncultured Muribaculaceae bacterium | reverse complement strand
GAGTACGTGTAATATTACTAATCAAGGCATCTTCCAATTGTCGTTCCGTTTGTACTTTAGTGTCGATGAATCCAAAATCATATGGACTTTTTAGAATAGCCTTAGCCAAACCACTGTGTGGTGTGGGAAGTTTTTGATCGAAATTTGTAATCGCTTGTCCTTCTCTTGCATACAAGTCACTTGCCATTTCAGCCTCCAACTGAGAACGACTCCAGCCTCCTTGGATAGTTTTTTCTATATAAAACAATGCCTCTGCGACTGACTTAGAATGCGTGAATATCTGGACATGGTGGCGCCATGGCACTTCACCAAATTCAAGCGGCATTTCAAATTCTTCACCAACTTGGTGAAGAATTATATCAGATTGATTATAAAATTCATACCATCTCTTAGTGTAACGTAGATTAGCCGCTGATAGACCTATCTGATTGGGAAATTCCGCCTTCAAATCAAGACTTAGCGAGTCGAAGAACGCGCTACCCCATTTAACCTCTGAGTACAATCGCGAAATGTCACGTCCCATAGACCAATAGAACTCTAAAAGAGTGGCATTTACCTTAACTGCCGCTTTGATTTGCAACCTTCGAAAACGTGATTTAAGACTGACGAGCAATGAAGCATATTCTTTCCCTATCACTGCGGCATCTCTTTTTATAAAGTGAGGTTTAATCTCTTGCATTTACGTAAGTTTTTTCACCACAAAAGTAAGCATAAAACCCGAAAAACGAAAATTTTTGACAACAAATCACATAAAAACACCGATTTTTTCGTAATTTTGTGGTCTGAATTAACCCCAACTACTGCAATATCCATGAAAGCCATAACCCTGATTGCCGCATCGGCCGTGTCGCTGGCCGCAGCTGCGCAGACTCCCGTTTATCTTGACGAGTCGGCTCCTATCACCGACCGCGTTGCGGACGCCCTGAGCCGCATGACTCTCGAAGAGAAGGTGGCCCTGAGCCACGCACAGAGCAAATTCACGTCGCCCGGCGTGCCCCGCCTCGGCATCCCCGAATTGCACATGAGCGACGGCCCCCACGGAGTACGCGCCGAGGTGAACTGGAACGACTGGGGCTATGCCGGATGGACCAACGATTCGGTCACCGCCTTCCCGGCCCTCACCGCCCTGGCCGCCACGTGGAACCCCTCGCTAGCGGCATCTTACGGCAAGGCCGTGGGTGAAGAGGCGCTCTACCGCGACAAGCATGTGATGCTCGGCCCTGGCCTCAACATCTGCCGCACCCCGCTTTGCGGCCGCAACTTCGAATACCTCGGCGAAGACCCGTACCTCACGGGCGAGTTGGCCGTGCCTTACATACAGGCGATGCAGAACCAGGGCGTAGCTGCCTGCGTCAAGCACTTCGCCGTCAACAACCAGGAGACATGGCGTGACAACGTAGACGTCGTGCTCAGCGACAGAGCACTCTACGAGATTTACCTCCCTGCCTTCCGCCGTGCCGTACAGGACGGTGGAGCGTGGAGCATCATGGGCGCGTACAATCAGATTTGGGGCGAGCATTGCTGCCACAACGCGCGTCTGCTCAACGACATACTGCGCGGTGAGTGGGGATTTGACGGTTGCGTCATCACCGACTGGGGCGGCGCACACGATACCCGCCAAGCCGCCCTCAACGGCCTCGACCTGGAGATGGGCACGTACACCGACGGCCTGCAAAGCGACAACTCGCTCGGCTATGAATACTATTACCTGGCCAACCCCTACCTCGACCTCATCCGCAAGGGCGAAGTGCCGATGGAGGTAGTAGACGAGAAGGCCGGCCACGTGCTCACGCTCATCTTCCGCACGGCCATGAACCGCAACAAGCCTTGGGGATCAATGTGCACGCCTGAGCATTACGCCACGGCTAAGGCCATTGGCGACGAGTCGATAATCCTGCTGAAAAACAACGGCTTGCTGCCGCTGCTGCCCGACAAGGCCGGCCGCGTGCTGGTCGTGGGCGACAACGCCACTCGCCGCCTGACTGACGGCGGCGGATCATCGGAACTCAAGCCCAAGGACTACATCACTCCCCTCGACGCTATCCGCGCAAAGTACGGAGCTGAAAACGTGGCCTATGCCCGCGGTTACATGGCTGGTCCTCCCGTTTGGGGCCAGGATATCCCCGTGCCCCGCGCACGCCTTGACTCGATGCGCGCCGAGGCCGTGGCGATGGCCAAGGATGCTGACGTGGTGATCTACATTGGTGGCCTTAACAAGAATGCCACTCAGGACTGCGAGGGCGTGGACCGCGTCAAGTATTCGCTCTCATACGACCAGAACACCCTCATCGACGAAATCCTCGACGCTAACCCTAACGTGGTGATTGCCAACATATCAGGCTGTGCCTACGAGATGCCGTGGATCAAGCGCGCTCCGGCCGTGATGCACATTTCCTATCTCGGTACCATGGGCGGCGCCTCGATAGCCGACGCCATCAGCGGCGACGTAAATCCCTCGGGCAAACTCCCCTACTCCATCCCCGTGCGCCTGGCCGACTGCGGCGCGCACGCATCGGGCCAGGAGGTCTGCTTCCCCGGCGTGGAGAATGCCGTGCCCGACATCAACCGCGGCATGGCCCCACAGGTTGAATACCAGGAGGACATACTCGTTGGCTACCGCTGGCATGACACCAAGAAAATCCCCGCCCTCTTCCCCTTCGGCCACGGCCTGAGCTACACCAAGTTCGACTACGGCAAACTCACCCTCTCAGACAAAAACCTCAACGGCGACGGCACCCTCACCGCCACCATCTCCGTCACCAACGCAGGCCCCGTAGCCGGCAAAGAGACCGTACAGCTCTACATCGGCGACGACAAATGCTCGGTGCTCCGCCCCGTAAAAGAGCTAAAAGGCTTCGAGAAAGTCACCCTCGCTCCCGGCGAGACCACCGAAGTGACGTTCACCATCACCCCCGACGACCTCAAATTCTACGACCCCGCCACCTCACAATGGACCGTCGAACCCGGTAAGTTCACCATCTACATTGGCGCCTCCTCCACCGACATCCGCGCCAAATCCACCTTCAATTACTCTAAATAATTCCACCCTAAAATCCATAATGAAACTAATTCATAAACTGAGCCTTGCGTGTGTTCTGACGTTTGCGAGTATTGCCGCCAATGCCGGCACGTTCGTTGGCGAGCGCAGCGACTTCCGCGACGAGACGGTTTACTTCGCCATGACCACCCGCTTCTACGATGGCGACCCCAGCAACAATGTGCTGTGCTGGGACAACCAGGCAGCACAGATTGCCGACCGCGACCCGGCATGGCGAGGCGACTTCAAGGGCCTGATCGACAAACTCGACTATATCAAGGCACTTGGATTTACCGCCATATGGATTACTCCGGTGGTGCAAAACTGCTCGGGCTACGACTACCACGGCTACCACGCGATGGACTTCTCGACGGTTGACCTGCGCTACGAGAGCCACGTCAGCCAGGGCTCTTCTGAAGACGTTACATTCCAAAGCCTCATCGACGCGGCGCACGCCAAAGGAATGAAGATTATCCTCGATATTGTGCTCAACCACACCGGCAACTTCGGCGAGGCTCATTTCTGCAAACTCTTCGACCGCGACCCCACCCTGCGCAACCAGGCCACCCCCGAGGGCGCCCTCGTGCCCGATGCCTCTAAACTGGGCAGCGACTATAACGAACAGAGTGGTTCGACACAGCATCAGCGCCGCCTGCAATGGCTGAAAAACACCGGTGGCCAGAATCTTGATACGCACAACTATTGGCACCACATCGGCACCAGCTGGAACTGGGACGAACCCTCGCGCTGGTGGGGCCAGATAGCCGGCGACTGCGTTGACCTAAACACCGAAAATCAGGCCGTAAGCGACTATCTGGTAGAGTGCTACGGCAAGTTTATCGCCATGGGCGTCGATGGCTTCCGCATCGACACCACAGGCCACATCTCGCGACTGACGTTCAATAAGTCGTTCATCCCACAGTTTCTGGCCCTTGCCGAGCAGTACAAGTCGAAGCGACTGAACGAGTGCCCGTTCTACATGTTCGGCGAGTGCTGCGCGCGCTTCAGCGAGGTCACCTACCGCGGCCACGCCAACCTGTCGAGCTACTATTACACTTGGCAATCGCCCCGGGAAAGCCTTGACGCCTGGAATTCCGACGCCTCGTGGTGGGATGCGCAGACGCTCATGGAGGGTTGCGACCCCGTGGGCAACATGCTGCTCTGCCTACAGGAGCCCGACCGCGTGGGCACCTCCGATAACGCCCTGATGAAGAACGGCGCCTGGCACGAACCCGACTACTCGCAGGCATCGGGATTCAACATCATCGACTTCCCGATGCATTACAATTTCAGCAACGCGTCGTCGGCCATCAATATCGCCAAGTCGGGCGACAAATACTACAACGATGCCTCATACAACCTCGTCTACGTCGACTCACACGACTACGGCCCCCAGCCCAACGACCGCGTGCGCTTCAACGGCGGCACCGCCCAATGGGCTGAAAATCTGGCCCTCATGTTCACTTTCCGTGGAATCCCGTGCATCTATTACGGCTCGGAGGTGGAATTTCAGAAAGGCAAGATTATCGACGACGGCCCCAACTGCCCACTCAAGGAAACGGGCCGAGCCTATTTCGGCCATTACCTCGAGGGCCAAGTTACAGCCTCTGACTTTGGCCAATACACTGCCTCGGGCAATGTGGCCGAGACGCTCAACGGCGACCTCGCCCAGCACATCGTCCGCCTCAACCAAATCCGCGCCGCAGTGCCTGCGCTCCGCAAGGGTCAGTACACATTTGATGGGTGCTCGGCTCGCGGCGGATGGGCGTTCAAGCGCGCTTACCGCGACAGCTACGCACTCGTCGCGCTCAACGGCGGAGCCACGTTCAGCAATGTGCCCGACGGCAATTACGTTGACCTTGTCACCGGAAAGACATTCACGCCCGCCAACGGCTCAATCACTGTCGACGCGCCAGCCACTAAAGGGCAGCTGCGCGTTCTCGTCAAGGACTGGGACGGCGGCAAGGTAGGCGACGACGGGAAGTTCATCTATACTACCGCTCCCGTCGCCCACGGCGGCAATCCTTCGTTCGACGATCCGGGTGCCTCGTTCTGGTATGGTCCTGACGATGTTGTGGCCAAGCCGCAGGTGGTTCTCTCGCCTGCCGGCGGCACTTTCAAGACAGAAACTCTCACCGTCACAGCCTCGCTTTCCGAGTCAGCCATAAGCGGATGGCTAAAAGTTGGCGGTGACGACGCCATCAGCCTCGCTCCAGGCCAAGACGTTGAGTTTGCCATCGGCGCTGATATGCAGTATGGCGACCGAGTGGACGTAACTTGGTGCGCTACAGGCGAGAACGACACAGAATACAAGGGCAGCACGTTCTATAAGAAAGCCGACCCCAACGCCACCATCACCATCTACGTCACCTCGACTCAGGGGCCCAACTTCTATGCGTGGTACAAGGATGCCACAGGCGCCAATATCGAGCCGAACGGCTCGTGGCCAGGCCGTAAACTGACTGACACCAAGGAGATTGAGGGTCGAGACTTCTATTATTACACTTTCGATGATGCCGAAAGCGTCAACTTCATCTTCAACAGCAACGGCTCGGCGCAGACCGCTGACATAACCGGCGTCACCGAAGACAGCTACTACGAATGGGACGGCAGCTCGGGCTATACCCAGATTTATGAATTTGGCGACACGCCCCAGCCCGACAAAACCGACGTTACAATCTACTTCGACAACGCCAAGTCCAACTGGAGCGCCGTCAACCTCTACATCTACGGCTCGTCGAGCGGCGAACAACTCGCCGGTCCGTGGCCCGGCAAGCCAATGGCAATCGACCCCGCAACAGGATATTACTATTACACCTTCTCTACCGCCCTCGAC
>CAMWUM010000136.1 GCA_947177435.1 uncultured Muribaculaceae bacterium | reverse complement strand
GCTTAGACATTGATTCATAAGAACTATTTATTTGACAATGATCTATATTGAAATCTTAAAGCAGCTGTTTCCTGCAGGTCACTTAAAGTATGAAGAGGACTAGTATGTACTGTTCATGTAGCTCTTGCAGATGGAAGCAGCAGGGTCTTTTATCAGCAAAGTCAACTTACAGGGTCTAAATTACTTACCATGGCTAAACATTATTCAAAACCAAATATGACTTTAAAAACTTTAGCATCAAGGATAGTCGACACAATAAATGCCTATTACATAAACAAATATTTAAATATCCCTGAGGAAAAATACCCTCAGATTCAAAGAGAATTCCTGACCAGGCAATTAATAAGAGCACAAAAGAATGTACCTTTTTATAGAAATTTATTAAAAGGACAAAAGATAACTAATGAGAACTGTCTTGAGATCCTATCACAATTGCCTATAGTGACTAAGCAAGATTTGCGGACCTTGGGGTCTAATGTCTATGCATCTTTTGTTGACAAGAATTGGAGAAAGTGGTTTAACACTGGAGGGTCTACGGGCGAGCCTTTTCACTTCCCTATTGGGGGGAATAGTCAATTTGAACTTAAAGGCGAACTGTTTTGTCAAGCTCAACTATATACTCGCATGGTCGGAGACTGGCATTGCAAGATTTCATCAGTTGATGGGCGAAAAGTGTCTGAGGAAGAGAAGAATAAAAAAATCTTTTGGGGAAACACCAACAAAAACTTCCCCTACGGAGCGACTCATTATTCTGCAATGTACCTAAATGCGGAAAACTTTCCCTATTACCTAACGGCCCTAAATTGTGACAAACCAGAGGTGCTAAGAGGTTATCCCTCGGGAATTTACGAACTCGCAAGATTAATCAAGGAAACAAAATCATCACTTTCTTTTGATTTGAAAGCTATTTACCTTACAAGTGAGAACATATTAGATTATCAGGTAAAACTCATTGAAGAAACATTCAATTGCAAAGTGTGGGGACAATACGGTCATTCAGAGGCATCAATCTTTGCCGTCCGTTATCCAGATAGCGTTGCTTACGAATGTAGTCCCTTGTATGGTATCGTGGAGATCCTTAAGCCAGACGGCAGCCATGCCAGCATCGGTGAAATGGGAGAGATAGCCGTGACAGGCTTCCAATACTCAGCACTGCCATTTATTCGATATAAAACCGGTGATCTGGCCGTTTACGGGGGTAACAGGAATGGAGTAGTAATCCTTGACGAGCTTCTGGGCAGAAACAGCGATTATATTATTGATAAGCATGGGAATAAACTGTTCTTGGCGGGTTTGCTTTTTGGTGCGCACATTAAAACATTCAATGTCGTCGGTGCCTGGCAAATAATTCAAAACGAACCTGGAGTCTTAGAAATAAATATCGTGAAGACCCATGAATATTCTAAAGAAGATGAAATAGGTTTAACTGAATTCTTCTCAAATTACGGTTTCATAACTGATATAAAATATACTGATCGCATTAGTAAGACATCACGAGGGAAGCAACAATTTATGATCCAAAATTTGAAAGATTTTTGACACGAAGGTCAAAGGGGCGTGATTCCGGCCGCGTCCCCGCAAGCGGCGACGCCAGTAAGGAAAAGCCGCAAAGCATTGCGGCTCAATGTTAGGGAGCACAAGTGAAGCCTTCCCTTTTCATTACCGTAGCCCCCGCTTGCGGGGAGCCTTCCATCACCGCACTGAAAAGCGACCGGCAACGATGGCCGCGGCGATTTCATTCATTAGCAGGCAGGTAGAACGGATAATAGGGAGCTCTTGCCGGGGGGTGATAAGCAACAGGCGGCCCTGGGCACAGAGGTCGAAGTCATGCCCTGCAGGCTTTTCGCGCTGACCTATGGGGCGGTTGTGGATTTTGATTATGCGAGCACCCAGATCCTCGCCGGCCAGCCGGGCAGCTTGCTCGTCGCGGTGAATGAAAGGCGACACCAGCACCCCTCCATTGGCCGAGGCATGTGCCCACCGTGCCTTGTCCTCATCCTTTTTCGCAGGAGAATCCGCGCGGTGTACGACTACCTGCGCCTTGTAAGGGTTATCGAGCAGATAGATGTTGCCGTAGGCCTGGTACACAACCCCGTCAATCTCAACAACACGCGTACGCGAGAAAAAGTCGGGGAACGCGCGCCGCAGCACGGCTCGGCGTGCGTTATCACGTATGTATTTTCTCACAGTCTCGCGTATGCACGCATCCATCAGTATGTGATCATGGTAACCAGAGGCGAACACCTTTACGCCCGCCAGGGCGTTGACCTTGATCTTAAACGCCGAGATTTTCTTGCCCACGTGTTCGTCCAAGTCCTGCGCCACCCCCAGGAGGATGTGCAGGTGGTCGGGCATTAACGCGTACTGGATATTGAGCAAGGCTGGGTGTATCCCCTTGAGGGAGAACAGTGTCGTCTTGATGGCCCGACCGATAGCCGAGGCTCTGACATAAGGCGCACCCTTGCACCCATCATCCAAACGCCAATCACCCGCCAGCTGACCAAAATCTCCAGCGCCAGCATCCTTCATCAGCGTAATATGATAAAAGCCCTTGCGAGTATAGTTATGCCACGAGGCGCGGTAATTCCCTGCCATGTTCAACATCTTAAAGCGTGACGCCGGACTTGAAGATGGCGATTTCTTTGGCGCTGGCCTGCTCGTTGAGGGCGGGGGCGCCGTTGGCTACGGACAGCACTTTGTCGATTAGGGCGTTGAGCACTGTTTCTTTGTCTTGGCCGTCGACGAGGACGCCGGCGTTGAAGTCGATCCAGCGGGGCTTTTTGGCAGCCAGGGGGGTGTTGGTGGAGATTTTCAGGGTGGGCACGAACGTACCGAACGGCGTGCCGCGGCCTGTGGTGAACAGCACCATCTGGCATCCTGAGAGGGCGAGCGCGGTGGAGGCCACAAGGTCGTTGCCGGGCGCACAGAGCAGGTTAAGGCCCTGCTTGGCAATGCGCTGAGCGTATTGCAGAACGTCGATGACGGGAGCCGTGCCACCTTTTTGTACGCATCCGAGCGACTTCTCTTCGAGGGTGGTGATGCCGCCTGCCTTATTGCCCGGCGAGGGGTTTTCGTAGATGGGCTGACCGCTGGCGCGGAAATAGTCCTTGAAGTCGTTGATGAGCGCCACGGTCTTGTCGAAGGTCTGTCTGTCAACGCATCGGCGCATCAGAATTGTCTCAGCCCCAAACATTTCCGGTACTTCTGTAAGCACCGTCGAGCCGCCGTGAGCCACGAGCCAGTCGGAGAAGGCGCCAACCAGAGGGTTGGCCGTGATGCCCGAAAGGCCGTCACTACCTCCACATTTGAGGCCGACGCGGAGCATGCTGACGGGCAGCGGCTGACGACGGTCAGCCACCATCAAGGCGAGCAACTCGCGCCCGAGGGCCACGCCCTCCTCTATCTCGTCGTCAACTTCCTGGGCGACAATGAATTTAACGCGTTCATCATCGTACTCGCCAAGGCATTCGCGCAGTTTGCCGATCTGGTTGTTCTCGCATCCAAGACCAAGCACGATTACGCCGCCAGCGTTGGGATGTTTAATCAGCGAACACAGGGCAGAACGCGTATTGGCGTGATCCTGACCGAGTTGCGAACAGCCGTAATTATGCGTAAAGGCGCGCACGTCGTCGGCGCAACCACCCTCGGCACGCAGCCGCTCGGCGATGGCCTGCGCCTGACTGTTGACGCAGCCGACGGTGGGTACTACCCACAACTCATTGCGAATGCCCATCCCGCCGTTTTTGCGAAGGTAGGCGTCGATGGTGAGATTAGAGTTATCTGAGTAATTTGAACAATCAGAGTTATCGGGCGCGAAGGCGGAATAGTCGAGGTTATCGCCAAGCGAGGTGGCAAGGTTGTGCGAATGCACCCACTCGCCGGCCTTAATCGGCTGAGTGGCATGACCAATCGGAAATCCGTACTTGATGACGACGTCGCCCTCGGCGATGTCGCGGAGCGCCACCTTGTGCCCGGCGGGGATGTCGCCGAAAGCCTCAATGGCCACGGCCACGTTGTCGGCAGGGTTGATAGTCAGCAACTTATTCATTACCAGCCAAGAAATCTTCGAGGGCCTGCGCCATGCCCTTATCCATAATATCACGCATATACACGCTCACAAACGCAAGGAATCCGGGCACCTGCGCCTCCAAATGGCCCATAGCTGCCTGGGCAACTGCCAGGCAATCGCCAGTGGCCCAGGCCTCTCTGATGGCGGCCACGCGTTGCGGTTCGTCCTCAGGCTCAAAGCCCGAGGCGGGATTGTAAAGCGTCAGTAGGGCTGCGATGGCGAACGCCTCATGCTCGGCATGCTTGCCCGTGCGTTTGTAGAAATCGCTGGCCGTGGGCAGGTTGCGCGCCTCCCACTTCGACAGCGAATTGAGGGCTATCGACTTGAGCTGATGACGTATATATGGATTGTAGAACCGCTCGAGTATGCCGTCGGCAAACGCTTTCAGTTCGGCGCGGTCGCCGTCAATCATCGGCAGGGCCTCCTTATCGACCATATCGCATACAAACTTGTTTACCAGCGGATTGTCAAACGCCTCTCGCACCGTCTCACACCCCATCTGCAGGGCAATGGGCGTCATGCCCGTATGCGAACCGTTGAGGATGCGCACCTTCTTGTCGCGAAATTCCCGCACCGAGGGCAAGAACTCCACGTGCAGCCCGGCACGGTCGAGCGGCAGCAATTGGCGGGCGCGCTCATAGCCCTCGCCACCAATCACCCACAGGTGGTAGAGCTCGCCCTTGACCACCATTTCGTCGTCATAGCCGAGCTCGGCCGTGGCCTCGTCGATTGTGTCAGCCGGAAAGCCCGACACGATGCGGTCAACGAGCGAGTCGCAGAATACGCAACTACCTTTCACCCAGTCAATAAAATCCTGGCCCATGCCATTCTCCTCGGCCTGGCGAAGCACGCACTCGCGCAGCCGCGAGCCGTTGTCCTCAATCAGTTCGCAGCATACGAACACGAGTCCCTTCTCCGGGTCGCCATCGAAGGCTTTATACCTGCGCCACAGCAGATTGGCCACCTTCCCCGGAAATGTGGTGGGCAGGTCGGCCGTGGCGTCATCCTTTTCGTATTTGATGCCGGCCTCGGTGGTGTTTGAAATCACCACCTGCAGGTCGGGCGAAAGAATCGTGTCGATATACTCCTGATAGTCAACCGTCGGCGATAGCACACGCTCGATGGCCGTCACCAGCCTGTTCTCACGCGCGGGCTTGCCGTCGGCGATGCCCTCAAGCATCACGTGATATAGGCCGTCCTGCTCCCGCAGGCTGCGGATGGCCGGCTTGTCGCCAAACCGCGGAGCCACTACGGCCACGCCTGCGTCCATCACGCCGCGCTCGTTGGCTATGTCAACCATCCAGTCGGCGAAGGCGCGCAAAAAATTGCCCTCGCCAAATTGCAATATCCTGATCGGGCGCTCCTTACGGGCGACCGTTTTGTTGCTTAATTTCTCCATTTTATTAATCTTTCAATAGTTTTCTAGTAACATCACCACTCTCCAATATGCCCATCTGGTGAATGGCTATTTGATTGAGTTTCATCAGCCTCTCTCCCTGCGGCATACCTTGTTCAATAAACACGGCATTGAGGTTTTCCATATTTGAAAGACAAATCAGTTCGTTGATTGAGGCATAATCGCGTATATTACCCTTTAAATCCGGATTCTCTTCACGCCACTGTCGAGCCGTTTTACCGAACATCGCCACATTCAGCACATCGGCTTCATTGGCATAAACTTGGGATGCCTGTTCACGGGTAATCTCAGGCGGCAACAGGTGTGTTTTAATCGCATCGGTATGTATGCGATAGTTTATTTTCGACAACTCACGCTTGGCTGACCATCCAAGCATCTTTTGCTCCTCAGCCT
>CAMWUM010000135.1 GCA_947177435.1 uncultured Muribaculaceae bacterium | reverse complement strand
TTCGATGCTACCGGCAGCGAAGTGGGTCCAGAACGAATAGTCGATACCGAGGTTCTGCTTGGTCGACTTCTCCCAGTGTACGTTGGGGTTGCCGACTGCGTCCTCGTAGTACCAGGTGTAAGGCGAGTTCTCGCCCAGGGTGGGATTGAGCTTGGTCTGGCCGCCGTACTTCCACTGAGTGACGTACATCCAGCGGTCGCCCCAGTCGTCGCCGACCTCACCGTAAGAGTAACGGACCTTGAGGAGGTCGAGGAAGGAGCGCGACCAGTTCATAAACTTCTCGCCGGTGATCATCCAGCCGATAGCGCCCGAGTTGAAGAACGCGAAGCGGTTCTTCTGGCCGAACTTCTCAGAGCCATTGTAAGCGCCGTTGTATTCGAAGAAGTAGCGGTCCATGAAGTTGTAGGTGACACGGAACGCCCAGTCCTCGCGGAAGTGGGTGAACTCGCTACCGGTGGTGTTCTCCGTGCGGTTGAACACAGCCATAGCGCTGACGTCGTGCTTGTTGTCAAACTTGCGAGCCCAGAAGAGCTGTGCCTGGTAGTAGAGGTTGCGGCGAGTGCCCCAGTCCTGTACGCTGCCGGCCTGTGCCGACCAGAGGATGCCCTCGACGAAGTCGAAGCTGGTCTTGGAGTCACCCTTCTGCGAGTAGGTTACCTCACCGGTGATGGGGTTGATGTACTTGGTCTGCGAGCCGTGATAGAGGTCGTTGATGCCTCGGCCGCCCTCGGTGAAGGCGTTATCCCAAGCCACCATGGCAGTGGCGCGGAGGCCGGGGGTGATGAAGCTCAGGTCCTGGCTGAGGGTGAAGTCGCAGTTGATGTTGGTGGTGGTCACCTTCTCAGCGCCGGAGATGGCGAGCTGCTGCATCGAGTTGGGCGACGACTGCGCGTCGGGTGCATAGTAGCCCCAAGAGCCGTCGCTGTAGTGAGGCAGGAACGCGTCGGGAGCCGATGCGTAGGCAGCCTTCCAGAGCTGTGCGGTGCCCCAGTCGCCGTCGGCTGCGCCCCAAGGCTTGTTGCGCTGGCCGTGGCTACCGAAGAGGTTCACCTTGAAGTCGGTGGTGCGGGTGATCTTGAAGTCGAGGTTAGAGCGGACGTTGACGCGGTTGTAGCTCCAGCCGGTGGTGTAGCCGCGGTGGTTGTCGAAGGTCTTGAAAAGGTCACCCTCGTGCAGGAAGTCGACAACAGCGAAGTACTTGACGTCCTTCGTACCGCCGCTCAGGCTGATGTTGGGGTTGTAGGCCATGGCCCACTTCTTGAAGAGCTCTTCCTGCCAGTCAACGTTGGGATAGCGCTCGTACTCCTCCAGGCCTACGGGATTGCGGAACTTCTCGATGACCTGGTTGGGGTAAACGGCCGACCAAGAGTCGGGCTTGAGGCCGAGCTCGCGCTCGATGGCGCGGTTGGTGAGCTCGAGGGCGGGAGCCGATTCGAGGGTGCCGGGGAGCTTAGACACTACCTTGGCGGTGGCGTTGAAGCCGACGCTGATCTTGGCGCGGCCTTCCTGGCCACGCTTGGTGGTGATAAGGATTACGCCGTTAGCGCCCTTCACACCATACACTGCGGTGGCCGATGCGTCCTTGAGGACGGAGATGGTCTCAACTGAGGAGATGTCAACGGCGCTCATCGGACGCTCGACGCCGTCAACGAGGACGAGGGGGTCGGAGCTGTTCCACGAGCTGGCGCCGCGGATCACGATCTTGGGGTCTTCGTTGCCAGGCATGCCAGTCGAGCTCTCGGTGATGACGCCGGGGAGGTTACCGGTCAGGGCCATACCCACGCTGGATACGCCGCCGGCACGCTGCAGGGTCTCGCCAGTGGTCTGGGTGATAGCGCCCACGACTGAGGCCTTCTTCTGCTGGCCGTAGCCGACAACCACCACTTCGTCGAGAAGTTCCTGGTCTTCTACCAGAGTGACATTTACGACCGAGCGGCCGTTGACCTTTTCGTCACGCTGCTTCATGCCGACAAAAGAAAATGTAAGGACGTCCGTCTTTGGGTTGGGGACGTCAATCCGATAATTGCCGTCAAAGTCGGTGGAGACAGCAATCTTAGGATTGCCCTTTAGCTGCACAGTGACGCCAATCTGGGGCTCGCCTGTCTGGTCGGTTACCTGACCCGTGACAATTGCGGCCAGAGACGCGGGAGCTCCCAGCGTCAGCACCATCAGCAAAATGGCAATACGACTGAGGATTAATTTTTTCATTACAGAATGGATTGGTTTTTTGAATTATTAATTTAAGGCATAAGATAAAAACACTTTGCTTTTGGATAGGAATTAGTTTCTGTCTGTCTGTTTCGTAGGATTTAAAATGGTTTTTAAGGCGTTATTTATTATTGTTTGTTTGATTTTTTCTATTCTTGCGCGCGTTCATAATATATAGTGCATGGTAATTAGACATTGGGCGTATGATTATTTGACATTATATATATGGTGCAAGCTGCGCTGTATGATTTCTTTACGTTTTAGGATTAGTTTTGTGCTGTCAAAGTCTGCGGGGCAGAGGTTGCGTACAGGCCGATCATCGTACCGGTGAAGCCGCCAGCGTTGGCAGTGGAGGTGTAGGCGGCATCGACTGCGGGGAAGCCAGTCGTCCAATGCTTACCACCATCAGTGGAGAAGGCAAACGAAAGGGCATCGCCGGTGCTGGTCACTTTCAGACCCACTTTCTTGCTCTTACACGGCTGCTTAGCGAGTACTTCCTCACCGTTTGCACCTACACGGGCCAGATAGACGCAGTCCTCGTCGTTAATCTTGCCCTTGCCAAAGAAGTACTGATGGGATTCGTCCTTAAAGAGGAGCATGCCGGCACGATCGTTAGCGTCAGCGGGCACAAAGTCCATATCGACACCGGAATCATAGTTATGGTGGCAGAGGCGCGTGCACACGTATGCGGGCACGTCCTTATCTGATGCCGATTTTTCAGAGCATTTCAGTCGGAGCTGCTTTTTGCCTACGGTGTAGAGATCCTTGGCGTCGCCGCGCAGGGTGAGCCATTCGGGTTTGAGGGTTGTGCCTTCGAAATTGTCGGTGAACACCCAGTTGCCGCCGCGGTAGTTGTCACCACGAGTAGCATCGTGCTTGTAGACAATCAGGGGCACTTCCTCTTCGGGGAGGGTCATATAAGGCCAGCCGTCCTGAGTCCACTTAACGGGCAGCAGGAAGGTCTCGCGGCCGAGGTTCTCAACACCCTTGGCCAGGGGGCGGCAGGCGAGGAACACGCCCCACCACTCGCCGTCGGGAGTCTGCACCAGGTCGGCATGGCCGGCGCAGGTCACAGGATTCGAGCGGTTCGGATCGAGAGTGCGCTGGGTCAGCATCGGGTTCTTATCCCAGGGAATGAAGGGGCCGAAGGGGCTTGCGCCCTTGTAGATCACCTCACTGTGGCCGTCGCTGGTACCGCCCTCGGCGGTCATCAGGTAGTAGGTGCCGTTGATGTTGTAGATATGCGGGCCTTCGCACCAGATGGGCTTGTCGGCCGGGCGAACGCCCTTGTTGACCACGATGCGGCGCTCTCCGATGCACTTATCGTTCTCAGTATCAAACTCAACCACTCGCACCGTGCGGTGGCCATCGTACTCGGGCTTGCCGAAAGCGTCGTCATTGTTGACGATGTATGCGCGTCCATCTACGTCGAAGAAGAATGCCGGGTCGATGCCCTGCACCTCAGGCAAATAGATGGGTTCGCTCCACTCCCCGGTGGGATCGGTCGTCTTCACGAAGAAGTTGCCGGCGCCGACGTTGGTGGTGATCATATAGTAAGTCTTGTTGGCCGGATTGTACTGAATGTCAGGGGCGAAGATGCCGCCGCTGACGTGCTGGCCGACAAAATTCTTGCACTGCGACTCGCGTGTGAGCGCATTGCCCACCTGCTCCCAGTTGACCAGGTCGCGGCTGTGGAAGATGGGCACGCCGGGGAAGTAGCAGAAAGTCGAGAGAGCCAGATAATAATCGCCTTCGCCATTGGTGCAGATGCTCGGATCGGAATACCAGCCGGGGAGAATCGGGTTGTAGAAGTGATGCTCGGTGGGCAGGGGATAGTCCCGATAGAACTGGTCTTGGCCGGAATAGGCGAAGTTGGAGAACTTGGCTTCGTTGCCCGCTCCCGCCCATACCGACAGCCCAGTGGCCAGCGCCGCGGCTGTGAAGATTGCTTTGAAAATTTGGCGATTCATTATCTGGATTTTATATGATTTTCAATCGGAATAGATGGTGTTTACTTAAAGCGTACAAAATTACAAAATATTTTCCATAAAAATCGCAAATAATTGTAACTTAACATTAGCTCATTGAAACATTTGCAACAAATTTACGTCACAAATTCATATCGCTGCGTTACGCAACATCAACCAAAAGGATATGCCCCAGTATATTAGGGCCAAGTGCTTGGCGGGCTCGGCGGGCAAGTATTAGCCAAAGTTAATAATAACCACTATGTTACAAACCCGTTTCAAGGCCACCATAGCGCAACCATGGAACAGAGTGGGCAAGGACTTTATGACGAGCCTCCGACCGAAGGGCCGGAGGCTCAAAGCTTTTCGAGAAAAAGGCCGAATCCTTACCTAAACTAAAATCACAACTTATCAATTCTGGCGGCCGGATCCGTCACGGAAAAGCCTGCCATGGCCATTTTCTCGTATACCCCTAGTTAACTTTTTCACCTTAGAATATGTATTTCACAGCCCCTCCGGGCCGCGATATCCTTGCTTTTCACAATGCAAAGTTACGAATTATCGTACATAATGGGGATAAAAAACCGTAACATTATGGCAATATATCGTACATTAGCGCTACATTGTGCGCGTTACACGTTACACAAGCCCGTATTTAAACTTATACAAAAAAAAACGATGGCCCATCCTCACGGACAGGCCATCGCAGTTCTTACCTAATTCTAATACTAACTAAAACTATCTTTTCTCTTATGGGCCGCGCGGCTTACTTTTCGATAAGCACCTTGCGCCCGCCCATTATGTAAATACCGTTGTTGAGTTGGGCCGCAGCCTCGGCGGGCGTTACGCCCTGGAGCATCAGGATGCCGTCGAGCGAGTAGACATCCACGGGCTCGTCGTCACCGAGGGTGAGGTGGAGAGCGTCGCTCGGATCGAGGAAGTTGACGTCGTTGGTGACGTAGACCTCGTCGATGATGAACGGGCTGCCGCCATTGCTCCAGAAACCGCAGATGTAAAGGTGGCTGAAGTCGAAGTTGCGCTCGTGGCTATCCATCTCCGTACCCTTGATCAGGAAACGGAAATATTTCTGGCCGTTCTTGGTCTGCAGCTTGGTCGAAGCACAGCCTGACCAATAACTGTTCTCGTCGAAGATGCGGAACGACAGACCCGGGCAATCCTGCGTAACCTTGGCCACGAGGTAACGGTAGTCTTTGAGATTAATACCATTGTTGAAGTGCCATCCGGCAAAGCCCCACTGGCCGGTAACGATCTCCTTGGTCTCAGGGTCAAACGAACCGCTGCCGTAATAGCTGGGGTTGAAGAACGGCTGAGCCAGAGGGAAGTAGAGGCAGGTCATCTTGATGTTGAGGCTCTTGGTGCTACCGAGAGGCGTCTGATAGGTGACGCGAACATTGGCAGTGCCTTCCTTGTGGCAGGTGAGGCGGCCATTGTCAACCGACACCACTTCTTCGTTTGACGAAACGAAGTCGCAACTCATCGTGACATTCTCCTGGTGGCCATCAGCAAAGGTGGCGATAATGTCAGGAGCGGAGGTGCTGCCCACCTGCATAAAGCATGCCTCAACTGTGGCCTCGAGGTTGGTGAGCGTCAGAGACTTTTCGTCGTATGTGGCGATGGTCGGGTCGAAGTAATCATCCTCGACAAACTTGTCAGGCTCGGTGGTGAACCAGTCGATCATTACATAGCCGTCAAGATTTTTAGTGCCGTAGCAGAAG
>CAMWUM010000134.1 GCA_947177435.1 uncultured Muribaculaceae bacterium | reverse complement strand
GTGAGGTAGCCGAGGATGTCACCTTTTGACAGTTTTTCTTTTTTGCCGGCGTTGAAATAGATGGTGGCGGTGTCGCTGTCGATGGGCACCGGGGCGTCGGTGGGTGCAGTCTGCACGTCGAATTCGCCATCGCTTTCGGCGTATTCGGGCAGGTGTTCGCCCGGACCGAGGAGGGCGTAGACGTTGCCTTCGGCGTCGACGCGGGCGGTGCGTCCGTTGCGGTGCGTCCAGCTTTCGGGCGTGGGAGGCAGGTGGTAATGCACCACGTTCTGCACGGCTTCGATGTCAAGGCCGCGCGATGCCAGGTCGGTGGATACGAGCAAGGGAGTGGTGCCGTTGTTGAGCATATCGATTGCTATTTCGCGCTGCAGCTGGTCGAGGCCGCCGTGGTACAGACCGGCGGGGTAGCCTCGGCGACGCAGGTATTCGTAGATGCGCTCGGCGCTCTCACGATGGTTGGCAAACACGATGGTCTTGCCTGCTGGCACTTCTCGCAGCAAGCCGTCGAGGGCCTGGAGCTTGTCTTTGTCGTCGGTGCGGACCACGAGCACGCGCATGCGGCTGCGCGGGGCCTCGGTCTTGGAGGTGAAGTCGATGACCTTGGCCTGTGTGAGGTCGATGAAGTCGGGCAGTTCGCTGAGTGATGTGGCCGAGGTGAGGGTGACGTAGCGGAGCGAGCGCATGCGCTTGACGATGCGGCGCATCTGATCGTGGAATCCGAGTTCGAGGGCCTTGTCGTATTCGTCGATTACCAGCGCGGGGGTGCGTGCAAGGTCGAGGGTGCCGCGCAGCAGGTGGTCGAGCAGGCGTCCGGGCGTAGCCACAATGATGTCGGGCAGCGCGCTGAGCGAATTGACTTCGTCCTGCATGGAGTGTCCGCCGTAGAAAGCCACTGTCTTGTAGCCCTTTGCAATGGGGCGCACCACGTCGGCAATCTGTATCACCAACTCACGGCTCGGGGCAATCACCACTGCCTGCGGCTGGCTCGCACCGGAGCGCAGCCTCTCAATCATAGGCACGGCGAATGCCAGCGTCTTGCCCGAACCGGTTGGGGCAAGCAGGATCACACGTTGCGAACGTGCCTGGCTGACGGCCTGTTGCATAGGGTTGAGTTTGTCGATGCCATGGCGCTGGCCTATCTTTTGCAATATTTCTTTGAGTGTCATATGCGCGAAATTTAGGGTGTATGGTAATGGAACACGCCGGCCGGGCGCCATGTTCGGATTTCAGCGCGCAAACTTAGCGATTTTTTCACAAAAATGGACAATAGTTTGGCCAAAAAATCGTAACTTTGCGACCTAATGCTAATTCTAACTTTAAGCTATACATGAAAAAACTGCTATTCGCCCTGCTTTGCGCCACATTCGCCTTGGCAGGATGGGCGCAGAAGCCCGACCGAGGCGACGTTGTCGCCACCATTCACAAGGTCAACCGCCACTGGCAGAAGACCCACCCTGAGCACGGACGCGCGTTCTGGGACAACGCCGCTTATCATACCGGCAATATGGAGGCGTTCAAACTCACTGGCGACACTGCCTATTACAACTACTCAGAGGCCTGGGCCGACCACAACCAGTGGAAGGGCGCCAAGAGCGATAACAAGGCCGACTGGAAATACTCCTACGGCGAGAGCGACGATTTCGTACTCTTCGGCGATTACCAGATTTGCTTCCAGACCTACGTAGACCTCTACAAGGAAAAGCCCGAAGACTACAAGATCGCCCGCGCCCGCGAGGTGATGGAGTACGAGATGGCTACCGACACCACTGACTACTGGTGGTGGGCCGACGGCCTGTACATGGTGATGCCCGTAATGACCAAGCTCTACACCGTCACCCAAAATCCCCTCTACCTCGACAAGCTCCACGAATACTGGACCGTATCCAACGGCATCATGTACGACATGGGGACCGGCCTCTACTACCGCGACGGCAAGTACGTATATCCCAAGCACAAGAGCGTCAACGGCCACAAGGACTTCTGGGCTCGCGGCGACGGCTGGGTGCTCGCCGCCTTCGCCAAAGTGCTCGCCGACCTGCCCAAGGACGACAAGCACCGCCAGACTTACATTGACTACTACCAGCGCATGGCACGCGCCGTGGCCGACGCCCAGCAGCCCGAAGGCTATTGGACGCGCAGCATGCTCGATCCCGAGCACGCGCCCGGCCCCGAGACCTCCGGCACCGCCTTCTTCACTTACGGCCTGCTCTGGGGCATGAACAACGGCCTACTCGACCCCGCCGAGTACGAGCCCGTCGTGCTCCGCGCCTGGGAATACCTCACCAACACTGCCCTGCAGCCCGACGGCACCGTAGGCTACGTGCAGCCCATCGGAGAGAAAGCCATCCCCGGCCAGGTGGTAGACGCCAAGTCCACGTCCAACTTTGGCACCGGCGCCTTCCTCCTGGCTGCCTGTGAGCTCGCCCGCTACCTCGACTAACCCCACACTCTATACGACGACGGCCTCGGCTCCCCAGCCGAGGCCGTCAAACTAAAGTTGCTTTATACAATACCTTATAATCCAATCACCATGAGGCTCCTTATGTTCATTTCCGCGCTGGCCATTCTGGCCGGATGCACAAGCAAACCCACCACCACGGCCAATTACGACGTTGTCCCCCGTCCCCAGTCGATCGAAATACAGGACCCTGGCACCAAGGGTTTCGTACTCAAGCCTTCGACCAAGATTACATACGCGCAGGGCGATTCGGTGCTCCGGCGCAATGCTGAGCTCCTGGCGGAGTACGTGAAGCAAATGGTTGGATTAGACCTTGAAATTACCGACAAACCTCTCAAGAACAATGCTATTGCCTTGTCTGCTACGCTTCAGAACGACAACCCTGAGGCCTACGAACTGACAGTGACCTCCAAGCTCATCACCATCGACGGCGCCTCGGCTGCCGGCAACTTCTACGGCATCCAGACCCTGCGCAAGTCGATGCCCGTACAGCAGGACTGCCTTGTGGAGTTTCCGTCTGTGGTCATCGCCGACCAGCCACGATTCGCATATCGTGGCACCCACTTCGACACGGCGCGCCACTTCTTCCCCGCCGACTCAATCAAGGAATACATTGACATCCTGGCACTCCACAACGTCAACCGCTTCCACTGGCACCTAACCGATGATCAGGGCTGGCACATTGAGATAAAGAGCCGGCCCGAACTCGTGGAGAAAGGCGCTGTGCGCAAGGGCACTATGGTAGGCACCGACTTCGGCTCTAACGACAGCATCCCCCACGGCGGATACTACACCCACGAACAGGTGCGCGATATCGTGAAGTACGCGGCCGACCGCCATATCACCATCATCCCCGAAATCGACATGCCCGGCCACATGCAGGGAGCCCTCTGCGCCTACCCCGAGCTTGGATGCACCGGCGGTCCCTACGAGGTTTGGATGCGCTGGGGCATATCCAAGGATGTGCTTTGCGCCGGCAATGACAGCACTTACGCGTTCATCGAGGACGTGCTCGGCGAACTCGCCGACCTGTTCCCTTCCGAACTTATCCACATCGGAGGCGACGAGTGCCCCAAGGCACGCTGGCAAGAATGCCCCAAATGCCAGGCCAAAATCAAGGAACTCGGACTTAAGACTGACGAGAACGGCACCGCCGAACAGAAGCTACAGTCCCACTTTATGAAATACGCCTCCGACTATCTGGCCACGAAAGGACGCCGCATCATCGGATGGGACGAGATACTCGAGGGCGGAGCCGCCCCGGGAGCCACCATCATGTCATGGCGCGGCACCAAGGGCGCGATGGCCGCCGCCAAATCGGGCCACGATGCCATACTTACGCCCGCTCAGTACTGCTATTTCGACTACGTGCAGGCCGATCCCACTGACGAGCAACTGCTCAGCTACGCCACAATGCTGCCCATCGAGACGGTGTACTCCTTCGAGCCTATCGACACCACCCTTACCGCCGAAGAGGCAAAGCACATACTCGGCGCCCAGGCCAACCTGTGGTGCGAATACATCCCCACCCTCAGCTATGCCGAGTACAAGCTGCTGCCCCGCCTGGCAGCCATGAGCGAAGTGCAGTGGTGCGAGCCCAACAACAAAGATTTCGACCAATTCATGACTCGCATGCGCCACATGGCCGAAATCTATGATGCCGCAGGCTACAACTACGCCAAGTTCGCCTTCAACCAACAGGACGCGCAATAACCCACATAAGTGATAGCGTGTAAAACCTGGCTATTTGGGGAGGTGGACTGAGCCCCAGGAGGAGCGGTCGAGGTTGCGGTAGCTGGCTGCCTCGGCGATGTGGCGCATCTGAACGGCATCGCTGCCGTCTAGGTCGGCGATCGTGCGGGCCACTTTAAGGATGCGGTCGTAAGCGCGGGCGCTCATGTCAAACTTGGTCATCATACGTTGCAGCAGGGCAGAACTTTCGGGATCGAGCTGGACGTGCTGCTTGAGCAAGCGGCTGTTCATCTGGGCGTTGCAGTGCACGTGGGGCTCGCTGGCGTAGCGACGCTCCTGTATCTCGCGGGCCTTGATCACGCGCTGGCGTATGTCGGCGCTGCGTTCGGCACCGGCTCCGCGCTCGTGGAGCTTTTCAAACGGCACGGGCAGGATCTCCACCTGTATGTCGATGCGGTCAAGCAGCGGCCCGGATATGCGGTTGAGGTATTTCGACACTGCGCCGGCCGGGCACGTGCACCGCTTGGTGGGATGGTTGTAGAATCCGCACGGGCACGGGTTCATCGACGCAACGAGCATGAAGCCGGCTGGGTAGTCGACGCTGTAGCGGGCGCGGGATATGGTTATCACCCTGTCTTCCAGAGGCTGGCGGAGCACCTCCAAGACTGAACGCGAGAACTCTGGGAACTCGTCGAGGAAGAGTATGCCGTTGTGAGCCAGCGATATCTCGCCTGGCCTTGGATGGGTGCCGCCTCCTACGAGGGCCACAGGCGATATGGTGTGGTGCGGCGAGCGGAACGGCCTGGCCGCCATAAGCGACACTCCGCCGCGCAAAGTGCCGGCCACCGAATGTATCTTCGTCGTCTCCAAGGCCTCGCGAAGCGAGAGGGGAGGCATGATCGTGGGAAGGCGCTTGGCCATCATTGACTTGCCTGCTCCAGGAGGACCCACGAGCAGGATATTGTGGCCGCCGGCGCAGGCCACTTCGAAAGCGCGCTTCACGTTTTCCTGCCCGCATACGTCGGCGAAGTCCTCCTCAAAAAGCATGCTGGCCTTGGCAAACTCCTCGCGAGTGTTGATTGATGTCGGCTCAATGTCGCGCTTGCCGGCCAGGAACTCAACAACCTCCAGCAGGCTGCCGGCGCCGTAGACGCTCAGATTGTTGACCGTGGCAGCCTCCACGGCATTGTCCTTGGGCAGAATTATTCCCTTTATGCCTATCTCCCTGGCCTTTATGGCCATAGGCAACGCTCCGCGTATGGGCAGCAGCGTGCCGTCGAGCGAAAGCTCGCCCATTATCATGTAGTCAGCCAGGCTGCGCGCGGGCTGCAACAGCCCCGCTCCAGCGAGAATGCCGATGGCGATCGGCAAGTCATAAGCCGCTCCCTCCTTGCGCACGTCCGCGGGCGAGAGATTGACGACAGTCTGCCGATGCGGAATCTTCATCCCACTCTCCCGGATGGCCGACCGCACCCTCTCGCAACTCTCCTTGACAGCCGCGTCAGGCAGGCCCACGATCGAGAACGTCACGCCATTGTTGATCGCCACCTCCACGGTGACCACAATGGCATCGATGCCCTGCACCGCCGCCCCCAGGATCTTAACTAACATAATAAACGGTGTTTAAATTTATAGAAATGATTTGTTATTTCTACAAATTTAAAGCAAATATTCCTAAGTAGTCCTTTCCTATGCGAATAATTAGCTTAATTTAACTCTCTGGTCTAATATTATGGTTAGGAAATGGGTGTAGTGCTTTTAATC
>CAMWUM010000133.1 GCA_947177435.1 uncultured Muribaculaceae bacterium | reverse complement strand
GGTACCAGTTGGGCGAAGAAACGAGGTCGGCGCCAAACACGAGATGGCGAAACAGGTTGGATGCAAATTCGTCCTTGCGTTCTGGCTCACTGTCGGAGGCGCCGTCGCCGTACTCGTAATATGGCAGGTGCCACTTGGTCAGATTCCATGCGGTGACGGAGAAGCGCACGGGGAAGTTGCCAAACACCTGAGAATAGCCCAGGCGAACGTCAATCGGCAGGCGGTCGTACTTCTCGTTGAACTTCTTGACCTGGCCGCCGAGGTTGGCAACAACGAGCGACAGCGAAAGGTCGCGATCGGGGTCGAAGTAATTGATGCCAAGGTCAGTGGCGATGGCCATAGCCGAGTATTCGGCGTAGGCGCTGTACGCCACTTTCAGGTTGATGCCGCCGCGCAGGCGATCGGTGATGTCGTGGCTGTAAGCGCCGGAGAAGAGAGCATCCTTGGGCGAGAAGTCGCCAATGATTTCGCCGGTTGGGCCCGTCTCCTTGATCGAGCCGTAGCCGAAGTACTGTATGGCCGCCGACCAGGCGCCGCGCTCGCCGGCTGAATGGGCGTAACGCAGTCCGGCGAAGTTGCTCTCGCCGACATAGCGCATATATCCGAACGCCAACTGCCCGCTCATCTCCTGGCCCATCAAGGCAGGGTTCTGGTCGATGACCGAGATGTCGTCATCAACCAGGGTAATGTTGACGCCGCCCAGGCCGTAGATGCGGCTCGATAGCGGGATGTTGAGAAACGTATAGGCGCTGCTGCCGTCCTGGGCGGCGCACGGGAGTGCAGCCGCGGCCATAAGGGCGCAGCCTAACAGCCATCTATGCGCGTTATTCCTTACCACAGCCTATCGTAGCTTTTCAGCTTTTTGTAATCTTTCTTCATAGCGGCCCAGGCCAGCAGGGTAAGCACGAATGAGGCTGCGAGGCACACGGCGGGCCATGCCCAGCATGCGGTGAGCGGTGAGTCGAGCCTGAACGCCATCATAAAGCCCCACACGAAGGCGGTGGCCCACACCATAATAGCGCTCATCTTGGCCACCTTCATCTGCAGCTTGAGGTTGGAGAACAGGAAGATGTCAACTAACTGCAGCGCGGCCGTGACCAAGCTGATGACGATTAGAGGCAGCATAGGCTGCCACAGCGATAGGGCTGAGTGGCAGGCTGCGCCGTCGCATACGATGGGCACGAACAGGCCTACGGCCACCGATAGGAGGCAGGCCAGAAGCAGGTATACTGATTGGATGCGTTGGATAACCATTTGTTGTATTGGTATTTGATATTGTTATTTTTCTAATGCGTAAAAAACCGCGTCCGCTATCAGGGGCAGCATCTTTGGGCTGACCCCGGCGGCGGTGAGATGGGCCGAATCGTCGGTGAGTGACTGCATGAACGCTTCGCGGTCGCCTCCGCCGAGCTGCACTGACAGCACGTAGGCGTTGATAGCCTGTTTCATATCGCCCGATGCGAGGTGGGCGTGGCCGATGTTGAGGTAGTCGCCCGGCTTGGGGTTATCAGTGAGGATGCGGTCGTAATATCGCTTCGACGCCTCGTAGTCGCCGGTGAGGAAGAGAGTCCAGGCCAGCGGGCGCCAAGCTTTGGTTGACTTCTCGTTGAGAAACTCAACCTTGTAGAACTGTTTGACAGCCCCGGCGTAATCGCCGCTTTCGGTCAGAGCATAGCCGTAAAGCAGGGCCAGCTGCAGGTTGTCGGGCTGGTCGGCGGCCAGGCGGCGGTAATATTGCAGAGCCTTTTCGCGATCGCCCACGGCGCGGTAGCAGGCTGCCAGGCGCTTGGCGGTCCAGGCGCTCTGAGCGTCGAGGAGTTCAGCCTTCTGGTAATAGTTGATGGCTTGGGCGTAATCACGCAGATGTTCGGCACAGTAGCCCATCTTTTGGTAGCGCTGCGCGTCGGCTCCGTCAATAGCTTCGAGGCGCTTGAACACGTCGAGGGCATCTGCCATATAGTTGAGTTTGAAGTAGAACTCCGCCACAACACTCAGCAACTCGGGATCGTCGAAGTCGCTGGCCAAAGCCGGAACAGAGATGAGGTTGATGCCTGAGTCGAACGGATCGAAGAACTCGCGACGGCGGCTGAAAAGCTTGAAGAAGCGGTAGATGTTCTGCATGTACGAGTTCACGGCCATGCGCCTGGCCTCGGGGGCGGTGGCGCCCTGCGCCTCACCCATGGCCTCGTAGATATTGCTGCTCTGGGCCTTGAATTGGGACGACATCAGTTGGCGCTGCTGCTCGGGCACCATGCGCAGGGCCAGCATGAACGAGTATTTGTCACTGTCGCACATGAATGACGCGTTCTCAATCATCTCGGAGACGATGCCGAGTTCTGCCGCGCTGTCAGCCACGTCAGAGTGGCGTATGGTGAAGGGCAGGAACCAGTTGGATACCTCGTTGAAGAACGGGAACGTTTTCAGGTGGGCAAACGTGCTCATCATCACGTCACCGCCCTCCATCTGTATCTCAGTCAATTCCTTAAGTTTGTCGGTAATGCCGTTTTTGTCGAGCAATTCCTGCCATTCGGGATTTTCCTGCAGTGATGTTGCGTCTGTTGGATTGATTTGTCCACCGTTGATCTTGTCCATCAGTTCGGGACGGAGGTTGAGCATGTCGGGGATGACCTCGTCGGTGATTTTTTTATTGATTCGCTCGGTATCGCGAGCGCGAATCATCTCAATGTAAGCCGTGCGCAGGTCGCTCTGCCATTGGGGTGCGTCCTTGGCCGAGGCAAGCATGTCGGCCACGCGGCGGGGCAGGGGGCGCGAGCGGTGCATCCACAGGCCCAGGAGCATGCCGACGAGAGCGGCGGACGTCACCTTCACGTCGCCCGGGGCCATGTAGGCGCCGATGAGGATTTCCATCTTGCGCGCGTCCCACATCTGCATCAGTCCCAGGGTTATGGCCGAGATCATGTGCAACTTGAGTTCGCGGGGGTATGCGTCGCTTGCCAGAGCCTGCGCCAGCGCGTCGCTGTCGGCTGCCGAGAGGATCGGGGTGGTCCAGATGGCTGCGAACAAGTCGCGCTGCAGCCGCTCAATGGCCTGGCGGTTGGCCCGTCCGTCTGTGTTGTCGCCCGAAGCCACGATGGAGAAGAGCGACATCTTGTCGGCCGCCTCGGCCCATTGGCTCAGCAGTGCGCCGATGCCGGGGCTCTGAGCCAACTCGCGGGTGCGTACCGCGCTGTAATACAGCGTGGGGCTTTCGGCCTTCTCGAGGAAGTGTGCCAGCTGGTCGAGGGCCGAGTACAGGTCAGCCACGATGCCGTCGTAGACGCTGGCGCGCTCAGGGTCGTCGGCTCCGTCGGCCACGTAGCGAAGCATGTAGGCGTAGGCCTGCTCGGTCTGTTCGAGGCGGTCGCCGATGGCCCAGGCCAGGCGGCGCTGGGCCATGCCTTTGAGTTCGGCTATGGCCTCACGCAGTCGGCGGGCGTCAATCAGTGCGGCCACGCGGGTGCGGAATTGTTTTATCTCTTTATGAGTCATATTTGTTGATAGTCAGAATGATCAGGCGAGCGAGTTCCAGCCTTGGGCGCGCAGCTGCATCTCCTGGCCGTCGCGGGTGACCATGGCGCACCCCAGATCGGGCTTGGTGATGTAGCCGATCACCTTGATGCCGGGCATCTTCTCGACCTTATCGTGGTCGGTGAGGGGCACGGTGAAGAGGAGTTCGTAATCCTCGCCTCCGTTCATAGCAGCCGTCACGAGGTTCATGTTAAGTTCCTCAGCCATCAGGGCGGTCTGGTAGTCGATGGGGATGCGGTCCTCGTAGACGCGGCAGCCACAGTCGCTTGCCTTGCAGATATGCAGCAGCTCGCTGCTGAGACCGTCGCTCACGTCCATCATGGCCGTGGGCTTGACGCCGGCCTTGGCGAGTTCGGCCACAATGTCCTTTCGTGCCTCGGGCTTGAGTTGGCGCTCCACCAGGTACTCCTTGCCGGCAAAGTCGGGCTGGAAGTCCTTCATGCCGGCTGATGCTGCCTTTTCGCGCTCGAGCAGCTGCAGGCCCATGTATGCCGCGCCCAAGTCGCCCGACACGCATATCAGGTCGGTATCCTTGGCTCCCGAGCGTTTCACGGCCTGTCCCTTGGCCACGTCGCCGATGCAGGTCACACTGATCACCAGGCCTTGGCGCGATGCCGAGGTGTCGCCGCCGACCAGGTCCACGCCGTACACCTCGCAGGCCAGGCGGATGCCGTCGTAAAGTTGCTCGATGTGTTCGACGGTGAAGCGGCTCGACAGGCCGAGTGACACGGTGATTTGCCTCGGGGTGCCGCCCATAGTGTATATGTCGGAGAAGTTGACTACGGCCGACTTGTAGCCCAGATGCTTGAGGGGCACGTAGGTGAGGTCGAAGTGCACGCCCTCGAGCAGCAGGTCGGTGGTGACGAGTACGTCGGTGTCAGGATAGGAGAGTACGGCCGCGTCGTCTCCCACGCCGGTAAGAGACGATGCATTGCGGAGCTCAATGCCTTTGGTTATTCTGTCAATCAGCCCGAACTCGCCGAGCGTCGATATTTCGGTTTCCATTTATCAGAAGCGGTTGACGAGTTCGCGCATGATTTCCATCATCTTGGGCTGGGCTGCCTGGGCTGCCTTCTGCACCTCCTCGTGGGTGGGAACTTCGGTCACGTCCTTGCCGCCGAGGTCGGTGATGACAGATACGCCGAACACCTTGATGGATGCGTGGTTGGCAACAATTACCTCAGGCACTGTGGACATGCCCACTGCGTCGCCACCGATGATGCGGAAGTATTCGTACTCGGCCGGAGTTTCGAACGTCGGGCCGGGGGTGCCGACGTACACGCCGTGCATCACGCGTATGCCCTTCTCCTCTGCGATCTGGTCGGCCAGGGCGATGAGTTTGTGGTCGTAGGCCTCGGTCATGGCCGGGAAGCGCGGGCCGAGCTCGTCAAGGTTCTTGCCGCGCAGAGGGTTCTCGGGGAAGAGGTTGATGTGGTCAGTAATAATCATCACGTCGCCCACGCGGAATTCCTTGTTCATGCCGCCGGCGGCGTTAGACACGAACAGCGTCTCGATGCCCAGCGCCTTCATTACGCGCACGGGGAAGGTGACTTGCTTCATGTCGTAGCCCTCGTAATAGTGGAAGCGGCCCTGCATGGCCATCACGTCCTTGTTGCCGAGCTTGCCGAAGATGAGGTTGCCGCTGTGGCCCTCGACTGTCGACACGGGGAAGTTGGGGATGGAAGAGTAGGGGATGAACTGCTTGTTTTCTATATGGTCAACCAGTGCACCGAGGCCGGTGCCGAGGATAATGGCCGTCTTGGGCATCACGGCAACTTGTTGGCGTATGTATTCCGCCGTCTCTTTGATTTTCTCGATCATTTGTATTGCGTTTTTAATTATTGACAAGAATGCAAATGCAAAGATAGCAAATTATTTGTCAGATTGGAAAAGTTTGCCTAATTTTACGCATTATTTCACACTATGCAACCTCTCAATCTGCCACAATACGACGCACGGATGCGCTGCCTGCCCTCCGGACAGGTGCAGATATACGATTGCCTACGGCGAAAATTCGTGGCACTTACCCCCGAGGAGTGGGTACGTCAGCACTTCGTCAACTTCCTGATTACGCACCGCGCATACCCAGCCAGTTTCATGGCCAACGAGGTGGGCATCAAGCATAACGGCTGCCAGCGCCGCTGCGACACTATCATCTACGACCGCTACGCCGCCCCGCTCGCCATTGTCGAGTACAAGGCCCCCGACGTAGACATCACTCCCGCCGTCTTCGACCAAATCGCCCGCTACAACATGGTGCTCGGCGTCAGCTGCCTGATGGTCTCCAACGGCCTCAAGCATTACTGCTGCCGTGTCACTCCGCCCACCTACACTTTCCTCCGCGACATCCCCACCTACTCCGACTTACTCTAATAATTTGAAGAAAATCATGAAAAGAATCGGCTATATTTTCATCGCCTTACTGTTTGTAACCTTAGGC
>CAMWUM010000132.1 GCA_947177435.1 uncultured Muribaculaceae bacterium | reverse complement strand
TATTTTAAGATAATAAGGAAATTTTCGTGCAGGAAGGAAGCGAAAGCGAGGGCCGCGCGGCGGCGTGGCCCGCGCTATGGGGAAGGGGGATGGGATTATTGCTTGGTGGCGGTGCAGGTGTAGGGCACGGCGGTGAGGTTGAGGACTATGACGTAGGTGCCTTCTTCGTCGGCCTTGAGGTTGTCGCCGCCGGATACCATGTTGTCAAGCGAGCCGCCGAGGTTGATGCCCCAGTCGTCGTTGCAGCGGATCTTCCATTCGTCGCCGGCTGCCATCTTGACGGTGCCGGTCCAGGTGAGGAAGTCGGCCGAGGGGCTCATGGGCTCCTGCGCGCCCCAGCCGTTGAAGCCGCCGATGGCGCCGAGGCTGTTGATGAGCGTGAGCTTGAAGGTCATGTCCACGAGGTTGACTTCACACCAGTACAGGCCGTTGACGGCAGCGTTGAGGTTGGCAGCGTCGCCGGCGGTGGAGAGCTCGCCTTCGGCTGCGAAGCCGTAGTTGATGCCGTTCCAGTTGGGAGCGGAGGTGAACTTGAACTCGCCGTTGAGGTGGGCGAAGCCGGTGTAGTGGATGTAGTCGGTGGTGGTGAGCACCTGCGAGCGGGGCTGGCTCCAGCCGTTGCTGCCGCCGGGGGTGTAGAGCTGCTGGATGGCGAGCGATACCTTATAGGTGAGGTCGCGCATGTTGATCTCGATGGAGTGGGGGCCGTCCTCGGCGATGGCGCCGGTGGCGGAGCCTGCCTCGAGAGTGCCTTCCTCGGCGCCGGGGCCGTAGGTGAGGCCAGCGCCCGACTCGATGTGCCAGGGCTGGTTGGCCACGGCCTCGAACGATACCTTGAACACGGGATCATCGTACGGGCTCTTGTCGCTGTGGATCATCTGCAGCTTGTCGCCGCCGTAGACGAGGTAGTAGGTGTTTTCGATCACCTGTGCCTCCGACTCGGGTGTTACATCCATCTGGCCTGCGCCGTAGTAGGTGTCGGCATTGCCGATGCGCACCACCTGGGTGCCGCTGACGGCCTCGGCCACGAAGCGCACGTAGACGCTGCCCTTGGCGGGGTCGCGGGTTACGGCCTGCTTGTAGGCCTCGTTGAGCTTGGCGCGGCTGGCCATCACGTGGCCTTCGGCGTCGATGCTGGTGGCCACGGATGCCTTGTCGGCGAAGTCCTCGGCCTTGGAGATTTGCATGGAGAGGGTCAGAGTGCTCGACTCGGGCATGCCGGTGACGGCAGCCTGAGCCACTTGCACCTCGGCGGCCTCGAGGTTGGCGAGGTCGACGGCGCCGGCCGGAGTGACGGTGAGGTTGGCGGCGTCGAAGATGGCCTCCTGGGGGTTGGTCTGAGGCAGGGCGTCAGACTTTTCCACCTCGTCGCAGGCCGCGAAGCCGAGCCAGAGGGCTGCCATCGACAGATATAGTGCTGATTTTTTCATGATGAATTGCTGATTAGTGGTGGGTTATCACATCTGGTTGCCGGTGAGGATGGTTACCTTGCCGGTGTTCATGTCGACGATGATTGTCATCTCGCCGCCGGGCCATGCGGGGAAGTTGAACGCGCCCTTGCCTTCGACGTAGGGAATGGTGATCGAGCCGTCGGCCTGGAGCTCATAGTCGATGGGGTTGTCGTCGACCTGGCTGCCGAGCGAGCAGTTGTCCCAGCCCTCGAGGGCGGTGTAGAAGCGGAACATGGCGTCGCCGGCGTTGATGTCGAACACGCCGTAGTACACCTTCGAGCCGATGGCGTCGGTCTTTTCGAACAGGCGCCAGTCGGCGTAGTGCTCGGCATTGCCTGCGTCGGGGCCCTTCCAGCCTTCGGGGGCGCCCACCAGGTAGATGTATCCGGGCATGGGCACGGCGAAGTATCCCTTGACCTGGTCAAGCTTGACCCAGTTGCTGGTGATCATCGACTCGGGGTGGCCAGGCAGCTGGCACACGGCGCGGAAATAGACGGGGATTGCGGGGATTTCGACCCACTGGGTGTCGTCGGCGATGCCGCGGAGCACGCACATGCCGGTGGCGATGTCCTCGGCCTTGATCGAGATTTTGGCGTCGGTGGGCACGGCTGCGGTCAGGTCGTAGGTCTCGCCGCCCTCGCTCAGGGCCATCTGCATGCTGTAGTTGGCCGAGGCCACGAAGCCGTAGTCGGGCTGCGAGCAGGTGAACTGCACGGTGCCTTCGGGGGTGAGCTCGTAGTACTGGGCCGACAGGGCGGGGGTGTTAAGCTTGAACTCGGTGGGCTTCTGGTACACCGGGTCCTTGTCGTTTTCGCAGCTGCTCAGGCCGAGCACGGCTGCGAAGAGCGCCATGATGATTGATATCTTTTTCATTGTAGTAGCGTGGTTGTAAGGTGATTAATAGCCGGGGTTCTGTTCTACGGTCTTCACGTACTGGTAGGGGATGGCAAAGACGCTGCGGAAGTCCGGCAGGCTGGCGCCCTCGTAAACGCCGCCCTTCCACGACCAATTGTAAGAGCCGCCCGTGTACTTGCCGAAGCGGATGAGGTCGCTGCGGCGCCAGCCCTCGAAGTAGAGCTCGCACATGCGCTCGTGCAGGATGTCGTCGGCGGTGAGGTGGCTTGCGGGGGTCAGGCCGGCGCGCTCGCGCACCTTGTTGAAGTAGGTTAGGCCGTCGCAGTCAACGCCCTTGTACTGGCACTCAGCCAGCATCAGGAACACGTCGGCCAGGCGCATGATGGGATAGTCGGCGTTGCAGAGCTGCGAGTTGAGGGGACGGTTCTGGGTGTTCTCGTAATCCTCCTCGGTGGTGTAGGTGAACTTGACGCACATGTAGCCGTCAGAGGTGGCCGAGTAGTCGTCGAGGTTCTCGACGCCGACGTTGAACTTGCCCTCGTAGATGAGCCTGCGGAGGTCGCCGGCCTCGAAAGCGGTGGAGAGCTCGGGACGCATGCGCACGCCTGACCAGGGGCTCGGGCCTTCAAATTCGCCCTTGGCGTTGATGCTGCCGGCGCCCAGCTTCACGAGCTCGGCCTGGTCGATGGTCTCGACGTAGCAGCCGGCGGTGAGGTAGGTGGTGCCGCCCCAAGTCTCGTACTTGCCGACCTCCTGGGGCACGGCCCAGAGGATCTCGCCGTTGCCGACGTAGCGGTCATTGGTCGAGCAGAAGAGGTACTTGTAGGTGGGAGCCAGCTCGGGGATGGTCTTGACGATTTCCTTGCACTGTGCGGCGCACTCGGCGTACATGGCCTTGCCGACGTATACCTCGGCGTTGAGGTAGAACTTGGCCAGCAGGGCCCTTGCGGCCTCGAGGCTGACGCGGCCGTAGACCTGCTTGGCTGCGGGGCGCAGGTCGCCGCTGTTGATGGTGGCCAGCAGGTCGGCGGTGGCGGCGTCGAAGAGCTCGGCGCGGTTGTATGTCGGGGGGATGTCGCCGGTGATCGAGTTCTCGTCAATCCAGGGGCCGCGGCCGAAGAGGTCGACCATCCAGTAATAGGCGTAGGCGCGGAGCACGCGGGCCTCGGCCTTCATCGCAGCCACTTCCTCAGAGGGGAGGTAAGCGTTGGCGGCGTCGGCCTTGTTGATGAACTCAGAGGTCTGCTTGGCCATGTAGAACTCGCGCGAGAAGGCGGCGTACACCCACTCGTTGTCGGTGAGCCAGGTGTTGAAGTTGAGGGCGGTGTATCCGGGGTCGTTCCACTTGTTGGAGATGATGGCTTCGTCGGCCGTGATCTCGTTGAGGTTCCAGTGGCAGCGGGTGAAGGTACCTGCGCCGCCGTCGGAGGTGGAGAGGTTGCCCGTGTAGAGGAAGCCGCCGTAGAGGCTCGAGAAGTATCCGACCCACTCGTCCTGCGAGGTGAGCTCGGTCTTGACGTTAGGATCGGTGGGCTTGAGGTCGAGGTCGCCGACGCACGATGATACGCCGATGCCCATTGACAAGGCCAACGCGCCTAATCCGATATATTTGGAAAGTTTCATATAGATTTCTGATAAAAAGTTATACGTGCGTTAGAAGTTGGCGATGATGCCCATGGTGAAGGTGATGGGGCGCGGGTAAACGTCGTTGTCGATGCCGGAGAACACCTCGGGGTCGAGGCCTGAGTACTTGGTGATCACGAACGGATTCTGCACGGCGCCGTACAGGCGGAGGCGGAGGCGGTTGTCGAGCAGCTTGGGCCAGGTGTATCCGACGGTGATGTTGTCGCAGCGCACGAAGCTGGCGTTGCGCACGAAGTAGTCAGAGGTGAGCATCTCGGTGGTGCGGGTGCTCTTGAAGAGGTAGGTGTCGCTCAGCAGGTTGCTCAGCGGTGCGGTATTCGTCGACGAGATGAATACGTTGTTGGCCTCGTTCTTGTTGTACACCCAGTTGCCGATGTTTGAGCGCAGGGCGAAGCTGAAGTCCTAGTTGCCGATGGCGAAATTGTTCTGCCAGCTGAGGGTCACCTTGGGGTCGCGGCTGTGGTAGAGGTACTTGTCAGCGTCGGTGATTGCGCCGTCGCCGTTGCGGTCCACGAACACGCCCTCCATCGGGGTGCCGTCGGCATTGTACACCTGCTCGTAGACGTAGAAGCTGTAAGCTGGGAAGCCTTCCTGGTGCTTCTGGATGTTGACGCCGTTGCCGATGCCGCCGGTGGTGCCGTCGGCGCCGTCGGCCAGGCGGGTGATCTTATTCTTGTTCCAGGCCACGTTGAGGCTGCTGGTCCAGGTAAATCCGCGGGTTACGACGGGACGGGTGACGATGTTGAACTCAACGCCGGTGTTCTCGAGGTCGCCGAGGTTGACGTTGCCCATGTTGCTCAGGTTGGAGCCTGCGGCGAAGTTGGCGTAGGTGAGCAGGTCTTTGGTCTTGCGCTTGTAGTAGTCGACGTTACCGCTGATGCGGTTGTTGAGGAATGCGAAGTCGACGCCGACGTTCCAGGTGGCGGTCTCCTCCCACTTGAGGCTGCCGCTGTAAGCGCTGGGGGTAACGGTGAATACGGGCTCGCCGTTGGGGTTGAGCGGGTTGGGGTAGCGTTCGTTCAGAGCGGTCGACTGGCCGTAGATGGGCAGGTAGGGGAAGTAGTCGCCGCCGAGGTCCTGCTGGCCGGTGATGCCGTAGCCGGCGCGGATCTTGAGTTCGTTCATCACGCCGCGGGCGCCGCTCATGAAGCTTTCGTCAAGCAGCTTCCAGCCCAGGGCCACAGAGGGGAACGTGCCCCAGCGGCAGTCCTTGGCGAAGCGGCTGGTTCCGTCGCGGCGTACGGTGGCGGTCACGAGGTACTTGTCGAAGAATACGAAATTGGCGCGGCCGAAGTACGACAGCAGCTGGTAGGGGGCGCTGTAATAGTAAGTCGGAGCGTACTGGAATCCGTTGATGCCGGCCATGTACTCGCGGGCCTCTTCGACGCTCATGTTGTTGGCCGTGGCATAGGTGCTGGCGTATGCGAGCGGAGCGTAGACCTGGTCGTAGTTGTGGCCTTTGTTCTTGAAGCGCTGCCACGAGTAGCCTGCGGTGAGGTCGATGGCGACGGGGCCGAAGGTGTGGTTGTAGTTGAGGTAGAAGTCCAGCAGCAGGTTGTAGCGGATCTGGTTCTCATAGAACTTGTTGGTGAGACCATCCTTCAGACTCTCTGTTGAGCCGTCGTTGCGCATGTGGCCGTCCTTCCATGCCTGGGGCGAGAAGGGAGTCTGGTAGTTGGTGACGTGGCCCTTTACGTAGTCGTAGCCGAGGTTGAGGTTGGCACGCAGGTCGCGGAGGAAGGGCATCTTCAGGTCGAGCTGGAGGTTGCCCACCGACTGCCATACGCTCGAGCGTCAGTAGTAGTCGTCAATCATCGACACGGGGTTCATGGCCGAGAGGGTGTTGATCGATGCGCCCGGGGTGTTGGGGTTGGCCAGAGCGCCGCCGGCGATGTAGGTGGTCCAGTTGTTGAACACGTTGCGCATCGCAATGGGCAGGGTGGGGTTGAAGCTGATGGCCGAGCCCAGAGCGCCCTGGGAGTAACCTTTGGCGATGAAAGCGCCCTTGACGATGTCGTTGACCTGCATCAGGTCGTCGAAGAACATGGGGG
>CAMWUM010000131.1 GCA_947177435.1 uncultured Muribaculaceae bacterium | reverse complement strand
TCTTCGGCGGCAGGGTCAGTTGTGGTTTATATTCAGAGTTGGACGTTGCCTTGTTTTCATTAAACTTGTCATTAATTTCCTTTTGAATAATAGGCGACTCGTCAGCCGGCTTAAGTGTAACAGTAATGGGTTTCTCCGCAGCGGCGCCAAGTGCGACGCAGACAGTGAGTGCAGATAAAGAGTACTTATTCATCTTATTTCTTGCTGAAACGGATTACGTGGAAGGTTTTGGCGGGGAGGACGGTGGTCCAGTCTTGGGCGTTTTCGAGGGCCATGCGCTCCATTGTGGGCACGACGCGGTTGGGATTGTCGAGTGAGTTGTCGGCGTTGGGGTCGTCGCTGTGGAGTGTGGTGACGGTGGCCGACTTGATGCCTTCGTTCTTTTTCATGCCCTTGAAGTTGAGCTTGATGGGCTGGGGCTGGTCGGAGGTGTTGGCCACCTTGACTATGTACTCGTCAGAGGCCTTGTCATAGGTAGCCGATGCGAAGAGGCCGTTTTGGCCTTCGGCTCCGGTGAGGGGCTTTTTGTCAGCGCCGAGCAGGGGCAGCACGTTGGTGCCAGGGTTGGTGGCATAAAGCTGCTGTACGTAATAGCTAGCCGTGGGGAATGACTCCATGTTGTCGTACCAAATCATGTCGGGACGCCACTGCCAGCCCTCAACGTGAGCGAAGAGGGGAGCGTAGGTGGCCATGTGCACGACGTCGGCGTTGCGCTCCAGTCCGGTCATGAATGCGGCCTCCATCAGGGCAGCGTTGAAGTGATTCCACTTTTTGCCGCGGCCGTGGCAAGCATATTCACCGGCGAATACCTTCGGACCCTTGCGATCGTAGTTGTCGTAGCGTGCGCCCTGGGCCAAGAACCAATCCTCGGGACGATAGAAGTGCTCGTCGACGAGATCGGCTTTCAGTCGGGTCATCTCAGGCCAGAGGTAGTCAAACTCGGCACCCTCGGAGTTGGGTCCGGACGAACCAACAAGCTTTATTTCCGGATGTTTGGCGCGGATGGCTTTGAGGAACGGCTCAAGGCGCTCGGGGTATTCCGGGCCCCACTGCTCGTTGCCGATGCCGAGGTATTTGAGGTTGAATGGAGCGGGGTGGCCCATCTCGGCGCGCAGAGCGCCCCAGGTGGTAGTGGTGTCGCCGTTGGCAAACTCTATGAGGTCGAGCGCGTCCTGGATGTAGGGCTCAAGTTCGCTGACAGCGGGCTGAGCGCTCAGGTCGTTCTGGTACTGGCAGATGAGGCCTACGTTGAGGATAGGCAGGGGTTCGGCTCCGATTTCCTCGCTAAGCACGAAGTACTCGTAAAAACCGAGGCCGAGGCTCTGATAATAGTCTGGGTTGAAGCGATAGTCGAAAGTGTAATGCCAGCGGTTTTCGTTGGTGGGGCGGTTTTCGACGGGGCCTACAGTGTTTTTCCACTGGTAGCGGGTGTCGAGGTCGGTGCCCTCGACGATGCAGCCGCCGGGGAAGCGGAATACGCCGGGGTGCAGATCGTAGAGGCGCTGGGCCAGATCTTGGCGCATGCCGTTTTCGTGGCCTCGCCATGTGTTGGCGGGGAAGAGGCTGATGTGCTCGAGGTCAACCTTTGCCTCCTCGGGCTTCGCCAGGAAGATGCGCAGCTTGCCTTTGTAGACGGTCTCGTTGGCACGGATGACGGCGGTGTATTTTTTCCATTCCTTGGAGTCGACAGTGATGTCGGCCTGTCCCATGTTGTGGTTCTCGCCCATGGTCTGAGGGTCGACGAGCTGCACGCGCAGGCGGGCTTTGCCGCCATCCGGCACGCGGGCCCACACACTGAAGCGGTATTCCTCGCCTTTCTTATACGAAACGCCGAAGAAGCCTTCGTTTTCAAGGCCGGTATGCTTGTGGCCGTGGCCTGGATTGCCAAGGCGCACGTAGTGGGGGTTGCGGTCGAAGGGGCCGTCGTCCTTCACTTCGACATTGCCGAAAGTGTACCAGCCCATCAGGTTTTGCGGGAACTCGAACGAACGGTTTTTGACCATCTCGGCGTAGAGGCCGCCGTCGGCTCCGTAGTTGATGTCCTCAAAGAAAATGCCATACATGGTCGGCTGCACCTCGGCTCCGACCTTGTTGGTCATCAGGTTGAGCTCGGTCTGCGCCCATGAGGTGGCTGAGATGGCCGCCAACGCGCCGGCGAGTAGGAGATGTTTAGATTTCATAATAATCGGGATTAACCATGAAAAATCGGGATTAATCTCGACTAATCCGGATTAATCCCGAGGATAATTTACTTAACTGCGATTTTGCGGTTGCCGCGAATGTAGATGCCCGGGTGGAGTTTCGAGCCATGCACCTTGCGGCCGCTCAGGTCGTAGACGGGTTGGTCGGCGTCTGCGGGAGCTATGGCATCGGCGATGCCGGAGGTGCCCTTGGCCATGCGCAGGGCTTCACGGAGAGCCTTGTACGATGCCATCAGCTCGTCGGTCGACGAGGTCTCAGACATGCCCTTGGCGTCACGGCTGGTGTCGTTAAGGCACTTGACTGCGTACTCGTCGAGGCCTTCGGTTGAGATGCCGTCGGCAGCAGCGATCATCAGGTCAAGGAGTTCGAGCAGCTGGTCGTCGGTGCAGTTGGCGGTTACGTCGTAGAGGGTGAGGTTGTCAAAGCCGACGTATTTCTCGTCACCGTTGCTGTTGTGCAGGGCGGTGATGCCGAAAGTGACTTTCTGCACGCCGTCGCAGAAGAATGTGGCGGATGCCTTTTGCCATGCATCAGCGTTGGCTACGGTGGCAGCAGCCTTTTGTCCGCCCTGTGGGTCAGCCCAGATGGTGCCGTTGCCGCCCAGGCCGCTCTGCCAGATTTCGCCGCCGATGGCGTAGCAACCGGCCGAGAGTGTGTCGCATGCTTGCTGCATAGTGATGTTGCTGGTGCCCCACTTCTGTCGGGCGAGGTAGGCGTTGGCTCCTCCGCCGCTGTTGGTGGGGATATTAGTGAAAAGACTTGCGTAGAGACAGCCGGAGTTGAGGATGGTCATGTCGTTCTCGTTGCGGTCGGTGTAGGCGGCCGTCCAGCCCTCGGGCACGTAGATGGCGCGGTCGGAGGTGACGCCTGAGTTGGCGAGAATTTCGTAGGACGCTTCGAAGTCGGGGTTGGCCAGCGCTGAGGTGTAGTCGACATTGAGGGTCTCGTCAGCGTGGCGGTAGCCCATAAGCTCTTTGATTTCGTCCTCGGTGAGGGCGGTGTTGTAGATGCAGAGGTTGTCGATAGTGCCCACGTAGTCGCCGTTGTCGTTAGCGTACGATCCGTCCCACCACTGGGTGCGGCCAATGTAGCAGCGGTCGCAAACGTTGTCGAGGGCGAGCATGTATGGTTCGTTGATATTTTCGTTGCCTGAGGCCACGAGTTCGCCGTTGAGGTAGATGCAGGTGGTCTTGGTGCGGGCGTCAAAGGTGACAGCCAGCTTGTTGGTCTTGCCGGTGGCCAAGGCGGCTGACGAGTTGGTCATGGTGGTGGTGCCGCCAGCATACTTTATGCCAGCCGACAGAGCCTTGGCACGGAGAAAAAAACTGTTGCCGGAGTTATAGCCGAAGTCGTAGAGGCGGGGCTGCCTGTCGACAGACTTGGGAGTGGCGTCGAGGGAGATGGTGTAGCTGCGCAGGCCGTCCATCACAGTGCCGGGCACGATGGCGTAGCCGTTGTTGGCAAAGCCGTTGGCCTTGTTGTTGTTGAGGTTGAGCGTGCCGTCAATTACGGCGGTGCCGAGGATGGCCATATCGAAGCCGTGGCCTGTGGCATCCTCCACGGTGTTGATATCTGTCAGATAGTCGAAGGTGTATTTAGCCAGGAGATTACTGACCAAGTTGCGGGGCAGCGCCTTTACTTTGTACTGGCGCTGCTCTCCGGCGATGGTGGCGGTGAGGGTTACTTCCGTCTCGACCTCTGGGGCACGAAAGGTGCCGTCGGGGGCGATGATCTCGGGGTGTGACGATGCCCATGCGATTTGCGAGCCGCCTACTTTAGCGGGGAGGACCAAGTCACTACACGCGCTCTCGGGCACGTTGAGGGCTTCGATGGCTGCCTGGCGAAGCATCTTCTGCACTGATGCCCAGTTGAGGGCGCCGGCGTAGGAGCTCAGAGCGCTGACATTGCCGTCAAAGGCACTGACCTTTGCCTGTGCGGGCTGCAGTCCGGTTACTTCGATGTTCTGGTCGAGCATGCCGTTGCGGTAGGTCTTGAGGTTCTTGCCGTCGTAGGTGACGGTGAGGTTCCACGTGCCTTGCGGGGTTGGCCAGTTGTCGCCGCTTGTGCCGCCAGAGTTGGTGGCCCAGAGGTCGGAGGTGTATAGGCGGTTGGTACTCGAGTAGCGGGTGCCGTTGATGTCAACGTAGGGTAGGGTAGTCTCCTTGTCAAGACCGATTGCGACATTGCCAAGTGTCATGAGTTCACCGCCGTAGTTGGTGGGATTGATGAAGAGCGTGGCGTTGACGGTGAATTGAGGCTGGAGCGCCACGGTCTTCTTGTCGGCGGATACGACGGGCTCGGGCACTGAGGCGGTCTCGACCCAGTCATAGTCGCAGCGGATGCTGGTGGGATAGCCCAGCGGGTAGTTTTTCTGCACCATCCAGTAATAGTAGTCGCCGTTCATCCATCCGAGGCGCAGAGGAGAGTTTTCGGAGCCTGGTAGAATGTAGGGGCGCACGTTGTTCTTCTGCGAGTTGGTGGTGATGGCTTCTTTGGCAGTGACGTTGCCGTTGGCATCGAGAGTGTATTTCCAAATTTCGTATACCTTGCCGTAAGTACCATCCGTGGGGATGGAGAGGTAGATGACGTTGGGGTTAGCCGGGTCGATGGCCTCGCCGCCGCTGTAGCAGTACTCGGTGTTGGAGGGGTGGAACTTGCCGCCGCCGTCGGCCAGGTCGGTCAGGCGCCAGCTGTCGCCCATCCACTTGGCGTAGTAGTATTCGTGCTGCTGCTTGTTAGAGCTGATTTTGACCATAGCGATTACGGGGTTGCCGTCCTTGTCGAGCACGGTCTGCCATACCCAGTCGCGCAGGCTGCTCGGGGCATCGACCACGGTGTAGGGATACGTGTTCTTATAGTCGTTGGTCTTGTTGACTTTGAACGTGCCGTCGGCGATGGTCGACAGCTTGTTGCCCTTGAGGTCCTCGAGCGTGGGGTTATTGCCCTTGTTGATGTTGATGACGTTGAAGTACAGCCAGTTCGGACCCTCATTGTCGGGGTGGCCGGTGGTGTAGGTCACGTAGATTTTATCCTTGCCGTTGCTGAAGTACTTGGCATAGGGGCGCGCACCGGTCGACTGCACAATCTGGTAGGGGCCCCAGTCGAACTTGCACTCGCCCTTGGCGTCGGGTAGCGTAAGGCGGGCGATGGTAGGATGCCAGCCGATGCCGCGCCAGCAGAGATAGAAATGGTCGGGGTCGTCGCTCATCAGGAAGGGCGACGGGTAGGTGGTGTTGTTGGCGGTGGCCAGACGGTACTCAGGACCGAAGGTGGTGATGTCGCCGGGCTTCTGCGAGACGCGGTAGTAGAACGCCGGCTCGTCGGTGTGGCGCGAGTAGATAATCAGCACACGCTGGTCCGGCAGAACGAGGAACGTCGGATTGTTGTGGTCGTCAGGCTGGAAATAGCTGCGCACCAGCACCTCGTCGCGGCGGCCGGTGTTGAAATCCATCTGCATAGCCTTGACGTTGCCGTGCACGTCGATGTAGCCCATATAAGAGGCGTTGATTGACTTGTCGGCGTTTTCGTAGTGGATGGCCCTCGGGTCGGCAAACCAGCACCATGCGCCCTCGTCGGTCACGGTGTAGCCGCTGTATTCCTGAGCCACAGCCCCCTGAGCCGCAGCCACGGCCAGAGAAACAGCTAAGACAATAGATTTAGTTTTCATGATACAATCACAAAGTAATGAATTAGGATTATTTCCCGCAAATTTACGAAAAAAAAACCAACCTCCGCACATTTTCCCCCAAATATTTTAGTATATAATAAAATAAATCTATGTAATATTTATAGAATTATTTAAT
>CAMWUM010000130.1 GCA_947177435.1 uncultured Muribaculaceae bacterium | reverse complement strand
CCCCCAATTCTTATCGAAATATGAGAATGTATGTCTTAAAAAAAATGCGTCATTATTTAAGAGATGTGGCCATTATATCGAAAAAATGTCGTAACTTTGCGTATTAATACGTAAGTTAAACCAACTATTACCATATTTAATGTATAGGACAAATACTTGCGGAGAGCTGCGCATGGCCGATGCCGGCAAGACTGTCACCCTCTCAGGATGGGTGCAGCGTGTCCGCAAACTCGGAGGCATGACTTTCATTGACCTTCGCGACCGTTATGGCATTACTCAGATAGTTACCAACAACGAGATCGACGGAGCCCTCAACGAGGCCGCCAATCATTTGGGTCGCGAATACGTGGCTCAGGTGACCGGCACCGTGCAGGAGCGCACCGCCAAAAATCCCAACATGCCCACCGGCGACATTGAAATAATCGCTGACAGCATCAAGGTGCTCAATCCGAGCGAGGTGCCCCCGTTCACTATCGAGGACGACACCGACGGCGGCGACGAACTGCGTATGAAATATCGTTACCTTGATATTCGCCGCGCTGCAGTACGTAAGAATCTGGAACTGCGCCACCGCATGACCATGGAGGTGCGACGCTACCTTGACGGCCTCGGCTTCCTCGAGATTGAGACGCCGATGCTCGTAGGTTCGACTCCCGAGGGCGCACGTGACTTCGTGGTGCCTTCGCGCATGAACCAAGGACAATTCTACGCCCTGCCGCAGTCGCCGCAGACGCTGAAGCAGCTGCTGATGGTGGCCGGCATCGACCGCTATTTCCAGATCGTAAAATGCTTCCGTGACGAAGATCTCCGAGCTGACCGCCAGCCTGAGTTCACTCAGATCGACTGTGAGATGAGTTTCATCCACCAGGACGACATCATCAATACATTCGAGGGCATGGCCAAGCACCTATTTAAAGAGATACGCGGCATCGAGCTCACCGAGCCCTTCCAGCGCATGACTTGGGCCGACGCCATGAAGTATTACGGCAGCGACAAGCCCGACCTGCGTTTCGGCATGGAGTTTGTCGAGCTGATGGATACGATGAAGGGCCACGGCTTCGGAGTGTTTGACAACGCAGCCTATATTGGCGGCATCAATGCCAAGGGTGCCGCCCACTATACCCGTAAGCAACTCGACCAGCTGACCGAATTCGTAAAGCGTTCGCAGATCGGCGCCAAGGGTCTCGTATACGCCCGCGTCGGCGAGGACGGCACCGTCAAGTCGTCGGTAGACAAGTTCTACGACCAAGACGCTCTCCAGGCCCTGCGCAAGAAGATGAACGCTGAGCCCGGTGACCTCATCCTCATTATGAGCGGCGACGACGCGATGAAGACCCGCAAGCAACTGTGCGAGCTTCGCCTCGAAATGGGCCGCCAGCTGGGCCTGAGGGACAAGAACAAGTTCGCCTGCCTTTGGGTTGTCGACTTCCCCATGTTTGAGTGGAGCGACGAGGAGCAGCGTCTCATGGCCATGCACCACCCGTTCACCAATCCCAAGGCCGAGGACATCCCCATGCTCGACAGCGATCCCGCCGCAGTGCGCGCCGATGCTTACGACATGGTCATCAACGGCGTTGAGGTCGGCGGCGGATCCATCCGTATCCATGACAGCAAGTTGCAGGCCAAGATGTTTGAGATACTCGGCTTCACACCCGAGAAGGCGCAGGAGCAGTTCGGATTCCTGATGAACGCCTTCAAATACGGAGCACCCCCACATGGCGGCCTCGCCTATGGCCTGGACCGCTGGGTATCGCTTTTCGCAGGCCTCGATTCAATCCGCGACTGCATCGCCTTCCCGAAGAACAATTCAGGCCGCGACGTCATGCTCGACGCGCCCGCCGCGCTCGACCAGAAGCAGCTCGACGAGTTGGCTCTGGCAATCGTGAAGCCCGAAAAGAAAGAAGCATAAGACAAACGCAATAATGCTCATATCAGCAATAATCAACGCCATCGAGGCTTACGCCAGCCCCGCCCTGCAGGAGCCTTGGGACAATACCGGCTTACAGGTGGGCCGCGCTCAGGCCGAGTGCACGGGCGTCCTCTTCTGCCTTGACGTCACCCCTGCCATCGTGGAGGAAGCCATAGCCCTTGGCTGCAACCTGATAGTGTCGCATCATCCGCTCTTCTTCAAGCCAGTTAAAAGGCTTACCGGAGCCAATCTCGTCGAGAATACCGCCATACTAGCCATCGAGGCCGGCGTGGCCATCTACTCGACCCACACTGCGTCCGATTCAGCTCGCGGAGGAGTGTCGTACCTTATGGCCGAGCGCTTAGGCGTAAATCCCGAGCGTGCTCTCGAGCCCAAAGATGGAGCTCCGGAAACGGGCCTTGGCATCGTCGGCGACCTTGCCGGCGAGGGTATGACCCAGCAGGAATTTGCCGAGAAGGTCAAGCAGGCCTTTGGCTGCAAGATGATTCGCGCCAGCAAGGTTGACCTCGACGCCGCTGCAAAGATCAAGCGTGTGGCCCTTTGCGGAGGCGCGGGCGGAGACATGATTGGTCTGGCCATCGCGGCCGGCGCCCAGGCATACGTCACGGCCGACGTGCGTTACCACGACTTTGTCGACTACCGCGACCGCATCCTGCTCATCGACGCCGGCCACTACGAGACCGAGGCGCCCATCAAAGAGCGACTGCGCCAGGAGGTGGAGGCACGGTGCCCCGGAGTGAAGACTTATTGCACAAAAACAGAAGATAATCCTATAAACTATTTATAATCAAATGGCTACCGACAGAAAACAAGACCAGCAAGCCAGCGTGGAGCAGCGCCTGCGCGCCCTCTACGAGCTGCAGACCATCCTTTCTGAAATCGACCGCATCAAGACCATCCGCGGCGAACTTCCACTGGAAGTGTCCGACCTGGAAGACAACATCATGGGCCTTAACGCCCGCATCGACAACTACACTGTCGAGATCGACGACCTCAACGCACAGCTTTCGGCCGAGCGCGGCAAGATCGAGGATGCCAAGATGAAAATCGCCAAATACCAGGAGCAGCTCGACAACGTGCGCAACAACCGCGAGTTCGATCTCCTCTCGAAAGAAATCGAATTCCAGAACCTCGAAATCGAGCTCTGCGAAAAGCACATACGCGAATACGGACGCAGCATCGAGAACCAGCAGGCTGAAATCGCCTCAACCCGCGAGCAGCTTGCCGACCTCGAGCACATTCTCACCGAGAAGAAGTCGGAGCTTGACGAAATCGTTTCTGAGACCCGCGAGCAGGAAGAAGCCCTGCGCGAAAAGGCCAAGGGCGTCGAGGCTAAGATCGACGAGTTCACTCTCAAGGCTTTCAAGCGCATCCGCAAGAACGCACGCAACGGCCTCGGCATCGTATACGTGCAGCGCAACGCCTGCGGCGGCTGCTTCAACCGCATCCCCCCGCAGCGCCAGATGGAGATCAAGATGCACAAGAAGGTAATCGTCTGCGAGTACTGCGGCCGCATCATGATCGACCCCGAACTGGCCGGCGTGACCGAATAAGATTAAGGTGTTGGCATTTAACGCTATCGCATGGACGCAAAGCCATTCTCAGTAGAGCAGGCAGAGACTGACCGCCGATATTTGGAGCTGCTGTCGCATAACTTCGGCAGCATCTCTGCGGCCAGCACCGAAATCATAAATCTTGAGGCCATCCTCAACCTCCCAAAGGGCACAGAGCATTTCATCGCCGACATCCACGGCGAGAACGAGGCCTTTGAGCACATACTCAAAAACGCGTCGGGCGACATCAAGCGCAAGGTGCACGAAATTTTCGGCACCACTATGCGCGAGAGTGACCTGCGCCAGCTCTGCTCGCTGATTTACTACCCTGAGCAGAAGCTTGAGCATGTGGCTCAGTCGGAGACCAACATGAGCGACTTCTATTTCACCACGCTGCACCAGTTGATCAAGGTGCTTCAGCGTGTGTCGTCGAAGTACACCCGCTCAAAGGTACGCAAGGCCCTGCCGCACGAGTTTGCCTATATAATAGAGGAGTTGTTGCACGAGGCCCCGACAGGCGAAGACAAGTCAGGCTACTACAACCGCATTATCGAGACCATCGTCTCGACCGGTCAGGCCAATGAATTTGTCATCGCCCTGTGCTATGTGATACAGCGCCTCAGCATCGACCAGTTGCACCTGCTCGGCGACCTATACGACCGCGGGCCGGGCGCGCATATTGTGCTTGAGACACTCTCTAACTATCCCCACTTTGATATACAGTGGGGTAACCACGACGCGCTCTGGATGGGCGCCGCCGCCGGCAACCTCACGTGCATCGCCTGCGTGCTGCGCATCAGCCTGCGTTACGCCAACCTCGAGACTCTCGAAGAGGGCTACGGCATCAACCTCACGCCTCTGGCAACCTTCGCCTTGGAGACATACGCCAACGACGATTGCCAACTTTTCATGCCCATCTGCCAAGCCAACGGCATCGACATTTCTGAAAAGAACCGTTGCCTACTGGCCAAGATGCACAAGGCTATCACCGTAATACAGTTCAAGCTCGAGGGCCAGTTGCTCGCCCGCCATCCCGAGTGGGGCATGGAGGACCGCATAATGCTGCGCATGATCGATTTCGCCAACGGTGAAATTGAACTCGAGGGCAAGTGCTATCCGCTAAAAGACTGCAATTTCCCGACGATAGATCCTGCCGATCCGTGCCAACTTACGCCCGAGGAGGATGAACTGATAACGAAGATTGCCCACTCGTTCCGCATGAGCGACAAACTCAAGCGACACATTGGCTTGCTATTCTCGCACGGATGCATGTACAATATCTGCAATTCCAACCTGATGTTCCATGCCTCAATCCCCATCAACGAGGACGGCACGCTCAAAAAGGTGCGCCTGGGCGATAACGAATATTCTGGTCGAGATCTGATGTACCATATTGGCATGCTCATGCGCTCGGCTTTTAACCGCGACACTACTCCCGAGGCACGTGCCAACGCCGTAGACTATTACTGGTACCTGTGGTGCGGTCCGGACTCGCCGCTGTTTGACAAGAGCAAGATGACGACGTTCGAGCGTTACTTCATCGAGGACAAGGCCACCCACGCCGAGGAAAAAGGCTGGTACTTCCGCCTGCGCGACAACGAAGAGGTGTGCGACCGCATCCTCGATGCCTTTGGCGTCACCGGCGAGCATCGCCATATCATCAACGGCCACGTGCCAGTGCGAGCCGCCAGCGGCGAAACACCCATCAAGGCCAACGGCAAGATGATGGTGATTGACGGCGGATTCTCTAAGGCTTACCACAAAACCACAGGCATTGCGGGATATACGCTCGTTTACCATAGCCGAGGCTTCCAGCTGGTGCAGCACGAACCGTTCACGTCGGCTGAGGATTCGGTCAAGAACGGCACTGACATCGTAAGCACAACACAGGTGGTAGAGCTAAACAATCGACGCATCCTCGTGCGCGACACCGACAAGGGCCGCGACATACAAAAGCAAATCGACGAACTGCGCGAACTGCTGTACGCATATCGCCACGGAGTGATTAAGGAACGCATAAAATGACAATAGACCAAGATATAAAATCTGCAATTGACGTCCTCCGGCGAGGAGGCCTAATCCTGTATCCCACCGACACTGTGTGGGGCATAGGATGCGACGCCACCAACGCCGAGGCTGTGGCCCGCGTCTACGCCTTGAAGCAAAGGATTGACTCAAAAGCCATGATTGTGCTCGTTGGCACCGAAGTAGCCCTTGAGCGCAGCGTGCAATGCGTGCCAGAGGTCGCTTGGCAACTCATCGACTGCTCTGACCGCCCAGTCACTATCGTCTATGACCACGGCGCAGGCGTCGCAGCAAACCTCATAGCCGAGGATGGCAGCCTGGCCGTCAGGCTCACTCGCGAAGAGTTCTCGCAGAAGTTGTGCGAACGCTTCCGCCGCCCGCTGGTGTCGACTTCGGCCAACATCAGTGGCCAACCGACTCCACAGTGCTTCGCGCAGATTTCGCAGGAAATACTTGATGGCGTTGACTACGTATGTGTGAGCCGCCGCGATGAGACTCAGCCC
>CAMWUM010000129.1 GCA_947177435.1 uncultured Muribaculaceae bacterium | reverse complement strand
CCCAGGGCCTGGCGTGCTGCCATATAGTCGGCGGCAAGTTGCAATGCTCTGGCGTCGGTGGGGTAAATTTGGGTGAGTTTGGTGGCCACGGCTCCCATAGTCATCACGTCGCGGCGGTTAGCCGGGCTGAAGAGGGGCTTGCCGGCGCAGGTCTTGCGTATGAGGTAATAGGCCACGGCTCCGATCGAGTCTGTTAGGATGTAGTCGGTGACAATCTGGCGCTTGAGTTGCTCGTCGGCCAGGGTTGCCTCGGCGCCTTGCTGGGCGATGCTGGCATTGATAAGCTTGTCGGCCAGCATCATGGACTGTGCCGAGGGCGTGCCGCCCATTTCGTAGGCGCCGGCGAAGTCGGCGGCGTTGGCGCTGATGGATATGGTGGAGCCTTGTGTGACGGGGAAGTATATGCTCTGGCCGTTGTAGCCAAGGCGCAGGATCTCGAACGCGGCCACCGAGTCGGCACCCTCGTACTTGAACTGCGAGTCCTTGCCGATCTTGACCGAGTCGAGGGCGAGCCATTGCAGTCCGTTGAACTGCTCGACAGCCACCTTCTGGCCCGGTTCTGCGCCGGCCACTTCACCCTCTACAGTGTAGGCGGCGGGGGAGGAGCAGGATGACAGGACGGCCAGGCCTAAGGCGCAGGCAGCCGCGGCGATGTATGCTGACTTTTTCATATCTGCTCGGCTATTGAGTTGGCTATGACTTGCATCTGCTCGGGGGTAAGCTGGGCGCGCTCGCGGTCGAAGCGCATGTCGGCCTCGCTGTTGATGGGGATGAGGTGGATGTGGGCGTGGGGCACTTCGAGGCCAATCACGGCCACGCCTACCTTTTTGCAGCCCAGTGCCTTGCGCATGCCAACGGCTACACGCTTGGCGAAGAGGTGCAGGTCGGCCAGTTCGTCGTCGGGCAGGTCGTAGATGTAGTCGACCTCACGCTTGGGGATGACGAGCGTGTGGCCCGGCTGCACGGGGTTGATGTCGAGAAAGGCGTAGTGGCGGTCGTCCTCGGCCACCTTGTACGACGGTATTTCGCCGGCGGCGATGCGCGAAAATATTGAAGCCATGAGGGTCGGGGGTTAGAAGCTGATTTCGAGGATTTCAAATTTCATCAGGCCGTTGGGCACGCGGATGTCCACGACGTCGCCCACCTTGTGGCCGAGCAGGCCCTGGGCCACGGGGGTTGACGAGGCGATCTTCTTCTCCTTGAGGTTGGCCTCGGAGTCAGCCACGATGGTGTACTCCATTGTGGCGCCGTTCTTTACGTTCTTTATTTTGACCTTGTTGAGTATCTGCACCTCGTCGCTGTTGAGTTTGCTTTCGTCGATGATGCGGGCGTTGGCCACGATGTCCTTGAGTTGGGCGATTTTCATTTCGAGCATGCCCTGCGCCTCCTTGGCGGCGTCGTATTCGGCATTCTCAGAGAGGTCGCCTTTGTCGCGCGCTTCGGCGATGGCGCGAGATATTTCGGGGCGCTTTACGGATTCGAGGTAAGCGATTTCGTCCATTTTGCGCTTGTATCCTTCGCGTGTCATGTAGGTAATTGCCATGGCAGTGGGGTGTTATGAGGTTTAGAGTTAATACAATAAAAAGAAAAGTCATCGCTGCCTGATGGCTGCGAGACCCTAAGCGAAAGCTGATATTTTCTATGCCGCAAAGTTACCTCTTTTTTCCGTATCCACCAAACATTTTGGGCAAAAGTTTGCCGATACACAACGAAAGTGCGCTGCTTCACAGCAACGCACCTCCCTCATAACCAAAATTCAAATATATTTCTGTCTAACAATTGCGGGTTAATTTAGATACCACAAAGATACAGCCATTTTCGTCCGTTTCAAAATAATATCCCAACAAAATTCCTTAAAAAAGGCAAAACCGGTCTATAACAAACAAACGGGTGGGGATTGGCGTTGTATTAAGAAAAAAAGAAGAATTATGTCAAAGCCTATTACTAAGCAAGCTGATCTCGATTACCATGAGTATCCCCGCCCCGGCAAGACCGAGGTGGTGCCCACCAAGCCATATTTTTCACAGCGCGACCTCGGCCTGGCCTATTCGCCGGGCGTGGCCTATCCTTGCCTCGAGATTGAAAAGAACCCCGAGGACGCATACAGATACACCAACAAGCGCAACCTCGTGGCCGTCATCTCCAACGGCACCGCCGTGCTCGGCCTGGGCAATATCGGCGCGCAGGCCTCCAAACCGGTGATGGAGGGCAAGGCGCTGCTGTTCAAGATATATGCCGGGCTCGACTGCTTCGACATCGAGGTGGACGAGAAGGATCCCGACAAATTTGTAGAGATAGTAAAGGCGCTGACTCCGACTTTCGGAGGCGTCAACCTCGAGGATATCAAGGCTCCTGAATGCTTCCGCATCGAGGAGCGCCTCAAAAATGAAACCGACATCCCCGTGATGCACGACGACCAGCACGGCACGGCCATCATCGCCGGCGCCGGCCTGCTCAATGCCCTCGAAATCCAGGGCAAGAGCATCGGCGACATCCGCCTGGTGGTCAACGGCGCCGGAGCGGCCGCCATCATGTGCGCCCGCCTGTTCGTGGCGCTGGGCGTCAAGCGTGAGAACGTGGTGATGTGTGACAGCAAGGGCGTAATTTCCTCCGCGCGCCAGGGCCTGAGCCCGCAGAAGGCCGAATTCGCCACCGACCGCCCCGTGTCTACGCTGGCCGAGGCCGTGCGCGACGCCGACGTGTTCCTCGGCCTGTCGGTGGGCGGCGTGCTCACCAAGGAGATGGTGGCTACCATGGCCCCGCGCCCCGTCATCTTCGCCCTGGCCAACCCCGACCCGGAAATCACATACGACGAAGCCGTGGCCGCTCGCCCCGACGCCATCGTGGCCACGGGCCGCAGCGACTATCCCAACCAGGTCAACAACGTGCTTGGCTTCCCCTATATCTTCCGTGGGGCGCTCGACTGCGGCGCCACCGACATCAACGAGCCGATGAAGCTTGCCGCCGTGCACGCCATCGCCGAGCTCGCCAAGCAGCCCGTGCCTGAAAAGGTGGAGAAGGCTTACGGCATCGAGGGCATGACCTTCGGCCGCGACTACATCCTGCCCAAGCCTCTGGACCCCAGGTTGCTTTTCTTTGTAGCGCCTGCCGTGGCCCGCGCCGCCGCCGAGAGCGGAGTGGCTCGCCGCCCCATCGCCGACTACGAGGAATACCACCGCCAGCTCACCGCCGACATGAGCACCCAAAACCACCTCATCTGCCGTATCAACTAAAAATGGGGATAAAAGTAGGGACGCACGGTTCGTGCGTCCCTCGTAAACATTTGTAATCAGTGGGTTACGAACGGTCGCACGAGCCGTGCGACCCTACTAATCTAGCGCTTGAAGAGGCGGACGAGTTCGCCAATCCAGAGCACGAGGCTGGTGGATCCGATGATCCAGGCCCAGTCGGCAAGGCGAAGGGCGGTGACGTTGAAGAATTCGCCGCCGATGGTGACGATCACCACCTGGCCCACGAGAATGGCTGCGGCGATGGCGATGAAGCCGCCGCAATTCTTGAGGTGGAAGGCTGAGCGGCCGGTCTCGAAGGCGCGGGCGTTGAACATATTCCAGAACTGCAGGAACACGAAGATGGTGAAGAACATGCTCAGTTCGTAGTCGGTGAGTCCGGGCACCTTGGCATGGTAAGAGGCGGGGTCGAACAGTGCGCTCATGCTCTGTATGTCAAAGTTTTCGAACACCCACAGCAGGCCCAGCAGGATGATGAAGAAGGCCAGGCCCACGCCCAGGATGCCCTGGTACATCGGGCCGTTGATGATGAAGGCGTTGCGGTCGCGGGGCTTGTCGCGCATCACGGAGTGCGACGGCGGCAGCGAGGCCAGGGCCATGGCTGCGAACGTGTCCATTATGAGGTTGACCCACAGCATCTGGGTGACGGTGAGGGGCGACTCGGTGCCCATGAAGGCGCCGGCGAGCACGATGAGGCATGCGGCCACGTTGACGGTGAGCTGGAAGAGGATGAAGCGCTGGATGTTCTGGTAGAGCGAGCGGCCCCACATCACGGCGCGGCCTATTGACGAGAACGAGTTGTCGACGATGGTGATGTCGCTGGCCTCCTTGGCCACCGAGGTGCCGTCGCCCATCGACAGGCCCACGTGGGCTGCGTTGAGGGCGGGTGCGTCGTTGGTGCCGTCGCCGGTTACGGCCACGACCTGGCCCTTCTTTTGCAGGGTCTCGACCAGGCGCTTTTTGTCAGACGGACGCGCGCGCGATATTATCTTAAGGTCGAGGATGCGGTCTTCGAGTTCCTTGTCGCTCAGGGCGGCGAACTCGGGGCCGGTGATGATGTTGCGGTCGGTGTCGGTGTCCTTCCATAGGCCCACCTGGCGTCCGATCTCCTTGGCGGTGCCGGGGGTGTCGCCGGTGACGATCTTGACGGCGATGCCTGCGTCGAGCACCTCGCGCACGGCGTCGGGCACATCGGCACGCACGGGATCGGAGATGGCCACGATGCCGAGGAAGTCGAGATCGGTGGCGTTGAGCTTGTTGCCGTCGATTACTCCGTCGGCCGAGTCGAGCTCCTGGTATGCGAATCCGAGGGTGCGCATGGCCTGGTTCTGGTAGGCGAGCAGCTGCTCGTCCACCTGCTGCTTGGTGACGCCGCCCTCATGGCGCTTGCACAGGCCGTAGACGATTTCGGGGGCGCCCTTGACGTAGAGCACAGGGCGGCCGGTCACGGAAGAGCGCACGATGGTGGCCATGTACTTGCGCTCGGTCGAGAACGGTATCTCGGCCAGGCGCTCTGCCTTGTCCTTGAGTTCTTGGTAGTCGATGCCGTTGGCTTTGAGCCAGAGCAGCAGGGCGCCCTCGGTGGGGTTGCCGATGGCCTTGGGCTTGTCGCCCGAGAGGTCGAGGGTGGCGGTGGAGTTGACGGCGATGCCCTCCTCGATGATTTTGCTTTGCAGGTCGTCACCCAGCTTCTGGTCGGAGCCGAGGCCGTAGAAGTTGGTCTTGTATATCTGCATTTGGTTCTGGGTCAGGGTGCCTGTCTTGTCGGTGCATATCACCGAGGTGGCGCCCATGGTCTCGCAGGCGTGCATCTTGCGCACCAGGTTGTTGGTCTGCAGCATGCGGCGCATGCTGTACGCCAGGCTCAGGGTCACGGCCATGGGCAGGCCCTCTGGCACAGCCACCACCACGAGCGTCACGGCGATCATGGCCGTTTTTAACAAGTATCCCGTGAACTCGACCCACTGGAAATTGTCAATATCGTTGTGCGTAAAGTACATAATTACGCGCCCCACGACGATGAGGCCGGCGATGACGTAGCTGGCCACGGTGATGAGGTTGCCCAGGCGGTCGAGCTGCTCGTTGAGGGGGGTCTTGCCGCTGTTGTCGATCTGCGCTTCTTCAAACACCTTGCCGTTTTCGGTGGCGTCGCCGACTTTGTCGACGCGGAATATGCCGTGGCCCTCCATCACGTTGGTGCCGCGCAGCACGTGGTTGCTGGGGTAGGTGGCGTCTTTGTCAAATTTCTCGGGGTCAGTGGTTTTGGCGCAGGCGGGCTCGCCGGTGAGCGACGACTCGTCGAGGGTGAGGTTGACGGCTTCGATGAGGGTGCCGTCGGCGGGCACTTCGTCGCCCTGGTTGAGGTACACGATGTCGCCGACCACTACGTCTTTCTTGGGGATTTCGACGGTGTTGCCGTTGCGCAGCACTTTGACGGGTTCGTCGTCGTTGACTTGGTTGAGGAGCGAGAATTCTTTGTCGGCTTTGAGCTCGAAGATGAATGCCAGGCCGGTGGCGAGGAGTATGGCGATGAATATGCCGAGTGGCTCGAAGAATACGGCCATGTTGCCGGGGTCGGTGACGAAGTATTCGTAGCAGGAGATGCCGATGGAGAGCGCGCCGGCCACGAGCAGGATGATGATCAGCGGGTCGGAGAATTTCTCCAGGAATTTCATCAGCAGGCTCTGCTTTTTGGGGGGAGTGAGGATGTTGGCGCCGTGTTTCTCCCGGCTTTCCAGCACCTGCGCGTCGGTCAGTCCGACAAGG
>CAMWUM010000128.1 GCA_947177435.1 uncultured Muribaculaceae bacterium | reverse complement strand
CTACCCATCCGGGGCTTTTGTTGAAGGATGAAATTGAATACCGCGGCATATCGCAACGGTACTTGATATCGATCCCGAGCCACTACTGCGCCTCCAGACCAAATACAATATGCTGACCATTAAGCAAGACAAGCCCTTTATGGAGCGCTTATCAAAACTGCGGCGAATTGCCGCTCTCTAATAATATCCTTATTCATAACAACACTTTACAAGAGATGAAAACGTGGATCTTAAGGATGTTGATGACATTCGTAGCACTACGTTCTATAAGGGCATCAGTGAATAACAGTTTTTTAAGACAGTAGCACAGGAGCAACAGGAGATTTTTATGGAGCAACGGCGGGGCGCTCCTGTGCCATACTCCGCAAAACCTCCTGTTCCTCCTGTTCACCTGTCAAAAATCCCAACGATGAAAAAGATTTTTAAGTGGATAATCCCAGCCTTGGCTTCGTGCCTGTTCCTTTGGGGGTTTGTGCATGCGTGTACGTATGATTCTATGACACATTTGAATGATGGGGAATTGGAGTGGATAACAAATAGTCAAGTGGGAGAATTTATATATTTCAAATCCAACGATGGTGAATTTGACACGGTTCAGATTACATGGATAATAATTGAAAATACATTAGATCCCATCAAATGGTCTGCTTTTAATACTAGTTTTGGAGGAGACTACATTGCTTATGCCGGAGTAGCATTCAACATCCGAGGAAAACATGAATATATAGAGATAACTAAATGGAAAGGCGGTACAATAGGCTTCTCTTTGCCTGTAAAAAACAGGAGACTGGAAAATGTGCCATTGAATCCTGTCAGTCTGCAGGTAGACGGTACTACAATCAATGATGTTATGATTTTTGATGGCTTTCATTATGACACCATTGATCAGGATGATGCTAGTAGAATCATAAGCTATGCGTGGAGCAAGAAATATGGCCTTGTGCAATACACACTCGCAGACGGAACGGTCTTCAACAGAATTGAGTTAAACGATGATAATCTAAAAAAGACCAGATGGTTTCCCCTAAACTCCTGACATTAGCCCCCCATTTTTTTGATAGGAGCACAGGAGAAACAGGAGATATTTTGGAGCAGTTGCTTCTCCGTAGCTCATTCCTACACTATTATCCCCAACCAACCCCTACTGTTTCTACTGTTCTACTGTCTTAAAATCCAGTTACGGCATCACACATGTTATTTGTTTTAGAAAATTGCGGGAATGTCGGGAGGATTTTGTAATTTTGCGGTTGGAAATTAAATGAGAAGATAATGAGCCGCAAACGCAAGGAGCTCCCCGTGCTTGAGGGAGTTGAAATATTGGACGTGGGCGCCGAGGGCAATGCCGTGGCGCGCGTCAATGATATGGTGGTGTTTGTGCCGTTCGCCGCTCCGGGCGACGTGGCCGACATCAAGCTTGACAAGAAGAAGAGGTCGTATGCCGAGGGGCATATCGAGCGCATGGTCTCGCCCTCGCCTGTGAGGGTGGAGCCTAAGTGCGAGCATTTCACGGTGTGCGGCGGTTGCCGCTGGCAGCATCTGCCTTACGACTTGCAGCTGCGTTGCAAGCAAAAGCAGGTGGAGGACGCGCTGCAACGCATCGCCAAGGTGGCGTGCCCGCCGGTGAGCCCGATTTTGGGTTCGAAGTGCATCTGGGAGTACCGCAACAAGATGGAGTACACGTTCTCCAACAAGTGCTGGCTCACCTACGAGCAACTGCGCAGCGGCGAGGAGTTTCCGGTGCGCGAGGCCGCGGGCTTCCACATCCCTGGCGCTTTCGACAAGGTGCTCGACATACGTAAATGCTGGCTGCAGGATGATTTCAGCAATCGCCTGCGCCTGTTCATAAAGCAATACAGCCTGGACCACGGCTATTCATTCTACGACCTGAGAAACAACGCTGGCCTGCTGCGCACGCTGATGGTGCGCATGGCCTCGACGGGCCAGATTATGGCCGTGATGGTGTTTGGCGAGGACGACCAGCCGAAGATTCAGGCATTGCTCGACGCTGTGCGCGCCGAGTTCCCGGAGATTACGTCGCTGCTCTACGTCGTCAACCTCAAGGTCAACGACACTATTGCCGACCAGCAGGTGCTGGTGCACAGCGGCGCGGAGTGGATTGAGGAGGAGATGGAGGGGCTGCGCTTCCGCGTGGGCCCGAAGTCGTTCTACCAGACCAACTCGCTGCAGGCCTACGAACTGTACAAGGTGGCACGCGACTTTGCCGAGCTGACGGGCGACGAGCTCGTCTACGACCTATACACCGGCACGGGCACCATCGCCAACTTCGTGAGCCGCAAGGCGCGCCAGGTGGTGGGCATCGAGTATGTGCCCGAGGCCATCGAGGACGCCAAGGTCAACTCGCAAATCAACGGCATAGACAATACGCTTTTCTACGCCGGTGACATGAAGGACGTCCTCAATGCCGAGTTCATCGCCAAGCACGGCCGTCCTGACGTGATGATCATCGACCCGCCCCGAGCAGGCATGCACGCCGACGTGGTCAACGTCATCCTCGAGGCTGAGCCCGAGCGCATCGTGTACGTAAGCTGCAACCCCGCCACGCAGGCCCGCGACCTGGCCCTGCTCGACTGCAAGTACGAGGTGCTGGCCATCCAGCCCGTGGATATGTTCCCCCATACGCAGCATGTCGAAAACGTGGTCAAGCTCCGCAAGCGCCCATGTCAGTAGAAATCGAACGCAAATTCCTGGTAGTCAACGACGATTACAAGCGCATGGCCACGGCCAACCACCGCATCGTGCAGGGTTATCTCTCGACCGACCCGCTGGCCACGGTGCGTGTGCGCGTGCTTGACAGCCACGCCTTTGTCACCATAAAGAGCAAGACCGTGGGCTGCACGCGAGGCGAGTGGGAATACCCCGTACCGGTGGCGGATGCCGAGGAGATGCTGGCGCTGTGCCGCGCGAAAATCGAAAAGACGCGCTGGATTGCGCCATTTGATGGCCATACATGGGAGGTCGACGAGTTCGGCGGTCGCTTAGATGGCCTTGTTATTGCTGAAATCGAACTGCCGAGCGAGGATGCGCCGTTTGCAGTGCCTCCGTTCGCAGGCCGCGAGGTGACGGGCGATCCGCAATACTACAACTCTAACCTGGCCCGGCAGTGAGGCGAGCGTTGGCGTTGCTTCTGTTGATGGCCGCCTGCGCCTTGAGCCTATGCGCCAAGGGCGGCGACGCGTACTTTCTAAGCGGCATAGTGCGCGACTCGGTCACGCTCGAGCCGCTGCCGATGGCGTCGGTCGCTGTCGAGGGCCAAGGCAAGGGCACGCTCACTGACGAGAATGGCATATTCCAACTCACAGTCAACACCGATGACCGAGCCATCGTGGTCTCGTGCCTGGGCTACGACAAGCGGGTGGTGCCCATCAAGAAGAACGCCTACAACCTGTACGACGTGCAGATGACGCCATCGACCACCATGCTGGCCGAGGTGGTGGTGCGCAAGGAGAAATACAGCAAGAAGAACAATCCCGCCGTCGAGTTTGCCCGCCGGCTCAGGGATGCCGGTCCGCTTACCGCCCCGGAGCGCAACCCGTACTACACTTACCGCAAGCATTCCATATCATCCATCGGCCTCAACGATTTTGTGAACAAGGATGAGGGTTCGGCGGCATTCAAGAAGTTTCCGTTTCTTTGGGACCACGTAGATACCTCCGAGGTATCGGGCAAGCCGGTGCTGATAGTAATAGCCAAGGAGAAGGTGGCCGATGAATACTGGCGTGCCGACACGAGGACGCGCCGCGAGCTGCTGGAGGCCATACGCGAGGAGGGCATCGACGAGATTGCCGACCAGGCGAGCGTCACCACGATGGTGGACGACGTGCTGCGCGAGATTGATATTTACGACGAGGATATCACACTGTTTCAGAATAAGTTCGTCAGTCCGCTCTCGCGCATCGCGCCTGACTTTTACAAGTTCTACCTCACCGATACGGTAGAGGTTGACGGAGAGCGCTGCGTGCAGTTGAGTTTCTATCCGCGCAACCCCTCGTCGATGGGCTTTAACGGCCAGATATATGTGCCCGTGGGCGACAGCACAATGTTTGTTAAGAGGGTGACGATGCGCCAGCCGCGCGACATCAACCTCAACTTCATCGAGAACGTGTACATATCGCAGCAGTACGAGCGCGCTCCCGACGGCAGCCGCCTCAAGGTGAGTGATGACCTGGTGGTGGAGTTGCGCCTTCTGCCAGGCACCCCCGGCGTATTCATGCGCCGCAGCGTGGGCTATACGGGCCACACGTTTGACCAGCCGGCGGATATGTCGGTGTTCGATGGCCTGGCGCAGAGCGTGGAGGCCGATGGGGCCCGTGAGCGCAACGAGGCCTACTGGGAGGAGGCCCGCATGGCCAAAGTCACTGACAATGAGAAGCGAATAGACCAGCTGATGGGGCGACTGCGTGATGTCAAACTCTATTATTGGGGTGAGAAGGTGTTGAAGGTGCTGGTGATGGGATATGTGCGCGTTGGTAAAAATCCCAAGGTTGAGTATGGCCCGGTCAACACCACAGTAAGTCACAACTGGGTAGAGGGATGGCGATTTCGCGTGGGCGGAATTACTACGGCCAATCTCAGCCGACGACTCTTCGCGAGAGGATACGTGGCTTACGGCGCCAAGGACCACCGATGGAAGTATAAGGGCGAACTCGAATGGTCATTTGTCGACAAGATTGCCCACTCGCGCGAGTTCCCCATACATTCGCTCAGATTCACGAGCCTTTATGATGTTGACCAACTGGGTACTAAGTATCTGTACACCAATTCCGACAACTTCTTCCTGTCGCTCAAGCGCATGCCAGATCGCATGGTGACCTACCACAATGTCAACAAGCTCGAATACACGCTCGAGCTTCCCAATAATTTCTCAGTGGTAGGCACGCTCAAAAACGAAATACAGAGGGCCACGCCTTGGGTGCCGTTCGTCGACGGCTACGGGCAGTCGCACAGCCGCTACATGCTGACATCGGCAGGAGTGCAGCTGCGATATGCCCCGGGTGAGAAATTTTACCAATCGCGCACCAACCGAGTGCCAATCAACCTCGACGCGCCGGTGTTCACGCTCTCGCACGTCTATGCTCCCGGCGGGTGGCTCGGCAATGATTTCGCCCTCAATGTTACAGAGATGAGCGTGCGCAAGCGGTTTTGGCTGTCGGCATTCGGCCATGTCGACGCTGTGGTCAAGGGCGGCCACGTGTGGAGCCGTTCGCCTTACCTCAACCTGCTCATCCCCAATGCCAACGTCTCATACATTATCCAGCCGGAAAGCTTCGCGCTGATGAACCCGATGGAGTTCGTCAACGACTCATACGCGTCGTGGGACGTCACATACTGGGCTAATGGCGCCATACTCAATTACATACCCGTGATAAAGAAGTTGAAATGGCGTGAGGTGTTTGGATTTCGCGGGCTGTGGGGCCACCTGAGCCACCGCAACAACCCCGCACTCAATCCCGGGCTATACCAATTCCCCACAGATGCCACCATCACTAATATGACCTCGCGCCCCTATATGGAAGTCTCAGTCGGCCTCGACAACATTTTCAAATACCTGCGTGTCGATTACGCCTGGCGCCTTACCTACACCCGCCCACCTTACGCCATTGATCGCCACGGCCTCCGCATCGCCCTTCTCTTCAAATTCTGATCAATACAATAAAAGCCGGCTTGCAGGCCGGCTTTTATTTATATGAAGGAGTGATTATTCTTTGCGGGGAGGACGGTTGTCGCGACGGGGTCCGCGATCGCCTTCGCGGCGGGGAGCGCCTTCGCGACGCGGGCCGCGGTTGTCGCCTTCGCGGCGGGGTCCGCGCGGACGGCGTTCGGGCTCAACGTAGCCTTCGGGCTTCTCTTTGAGGGCGCGCATTGACAGGCGGAACTTGCCGGTCTTCTTGTCGACCTCGATGAGCTTAACGTCGATTTCGTCACCCTCTTTGAGGCCGGAGTCTTCCATGCTGTCGAGGCGCTGCCAATCAATCTCGCTGATATGGAGCAGGCCTTCGCGGTGAGGC
>CAMWUM010000127.1 GCA_947177435.1 uncultured Muribaculaceae bacterium | reverse complement strand
CAAGAACCCCCCAACACCCCACCCACCCCCCCCCCACCCACACCCCCCCCCCCGCCCCCCCTCCCCCGCCCCCCGCTTCCGTTTTTGCCCGGTACGTAACGAATTGTAGGGACATCGCTTTGCGATGTCACCAAGCGGATACGCCAGCGGCAAAAGGCGCAGAGACGCAGAGACACAGAGGTTTTCGCAGAGATTTTTGTGAGATAGGGGGAGTTTTTTGATAGATAGGACCCCGCCGCTCCGCGGCTCCGCGAAATCCATTGAGACATCGCAAAGCGATGTCCCCACAATAGTCCGTGCCCCAATCTAAAAATACCTCTGCGAGCCCTCTGCGCCTCCGCGGCTCTGCGCCTTTTGCCACCGGCGCAAAAGCGTACCCGCGTATGGCGACATCGCAAAGCGATGTCCCTACAGTCCTCCGCGTCTTTGCGCACCGGTTTGTTGCTATATTATAGGGATATGTAACGTGGGGAGTTGGTGGGGTGGGGGATTTTTGCTAATTTTGTGGGTGAATTACTTGCAAATTTAGCTTATGAAAAAACATATTATTGCCATTGGCGCCTTGCTGGCGCTTTTGTCCGCGCATGGCCGCGGATTTGACCAAGCGTACGTGTTGCCATCGGGCGATACAGTGCGTGTGACCCAGGTGGCCGACAATGCCCTGCGCGTGCGCAAAGGCGCCCCGAGCCCTCACGTTGACCAGTATTTCTATGCCGGAGCTATCTCTGACCCCACGGGTCCGTGCCCGGTGGTGGCGCTTGATTTGCGCGGCGACGAGCCGGCGCTGCGTTTCGGCAACGGCCTGCTGGCCCATATCGATCCCGCCGAGGGCGGCCGGGCAGTGTTCGTTGGCCCGCGGGGCGAGCGGCTTTATGGCCTGGGCCAGTTTCAGGACGGGTACATCGACGTGCGCGGCCTGACGCGTAGGCTCACGCAGGTCAACACGCAGATTTCCGTGCCGATGGTCATTTCCGACGCCGGCTACGGCATACTCTGGAACAATTGCGGCCTTACTGACTTCAATCCCAGCGACACGATGATACTGCTCACCCCCGCCGGCCAGATTGGCGAGGCCGTGGCCGTAGACGCCACGAGCACGGGAGGCAACAAGCGCGAAGAGAGGGCCTACGGCGAGTTTGTGGGCGAGTTCGAGGTGACGGAGCCGGGCATGTACGCATTCCTGCTCGACGTGGGCCAGAAGATGGCCCGCAAGCATTACCTCGCCATCGACGGCAAGGTGCTGACGCAGGCCGACAACGTGTGGCTGCCCCCAACGACCTCGACCAAGGCATACCTCGAGGCCGGCAAGCACACCGTGGAGGTGCGCGGCGAGAAAAGCGATAAGCCCTCGCTGGGCTGGCGCCTCGACGATGGCACCACAACCTTTGCGTCGCCGGCGCCCGGCGCATACGACTACACCGTCTTTTTCGGCACGCCCGACGAGATACAGGCCTCTTACCGCCAGCTCACGGGCGACACTCCGATGCTGCCCAAGTGGGCTTACGGATACGTGCATTGCCGCGAGCGTTACGTCTCGCAGGCCGATGTGCTTGAGAACGCCACCGAGTTTCGCCGCCGCGGCATCCCCATCGATATGATCGTGCAGGACTGGCAGTGGTGGGGCGGAAACGGCTGGAACGCCATGAAGTTTGACGAGGTCAACTATCCCGATCCCAAGGCGATGGCCGACTCGCTCCACGCCATGGACATCCACGCCATGCTGTCGGTGTGGGCCAAGGTTGATGTCAACTCCGCGCTCGGCAAGGAATTGGCCGCAAAGGGCGACTATATCCCCAACACCGATTGGATTGACTTTTTCGACCCGCAGGCCGCCGAGGACTATTGGCAGGCATACAGGCAAAATCTCGTGCCGACCGGCATTGACGCCTGGTGGCAGGACGCCACGGAGCCCGAGAACGACGACCTGGCCGGGCGAATAGTGGGCCGAGGCAAAATCAAGGGCGACGATGTGCGCAACGTGTTCCCCATCGTGGTCAACGACCGCGTGTGGCGCGGTCTGCTCGAGGAGCGCCCCGGCAAGCGCCCGATGATACTGACTCGCTGCGGCGCCCCCGGCATACAGCGCTACGGAGTGGTGACGTGGAGCGGCGACGTGGGCAACGATTACGAGACCATGCGCCGCCAGATAGCCGGCGGCCTGGGCCAGTCGGCCGCCGGCCTGCCCTGGTGGACCTACGACGCCGGTGGCTTCTTCCGCCCCGGCGACCAGTACAGCAATGCTGATTATCAGGAGCGTATGCTCAGCTGGATACGCACGGCGGCCTACCTGCCGATGATGCGCGTGCACGGCTATATGAGCCGGACCGAGCCGTGGCGCTACTCCCCCGAGACGGAGAAAGCCTACGTCGAGGCCATCAAGGCGCGCTACGAACTGCTGCCTTACATCTACACCGCCGCCGCGCAGGCCGCTATGGGCCGCACGGCCATGATGCGTCCGCTCTTCTTCGGTCAGGGCGTCGAGGGCGAGGGCACCGGTCAGTTCTGGCTTGGCCGCGACCTGCTCGTTTGTCCCTATTTCGGTGAGAAAGAGACCATTAAACTCGGCTACGTGCCCGGCGGATGGTGGGATTTCAATACCGGTAAGCCTGTCAGCGGTTATGTTGAAGTGGCTGACCGCCCCGTGGTGCTGGTCAAGGCTGGCGCAATCATCCCGACCAACAGCGGCGAGGCGCAGAGCGTGGCCGACGTGAGCAGTAGCGACGAGCTGACGCTCAGGCTGTTCCCCGGCGCCAACGGCTCATGCGAGGTGTATGACGATGACGGCGAAACATTCGGCTATGCCCAGGGCAACTACTCGCTCATCAGAGTTGAGTGGAACGATGCCGCCCGCGAACTCACCATCGGCGACAGCGAGGGCGCATACCCCGGTTACAAGCATAAAATCACCGTAGTGCTTCCCGACGGCACGGCCAAGACAGTCGATTACCAAGGAAAACAAATAAAAGTCAAAATATGAAAAAACCAATCATCCTTTTCTCAATGGCTTTGGTGGCCGCCGGCGCTATGGCCGAAACGGTGACCAGCCCCAACGGCAAACTCGTCATCGACGTCACCTGCGAGGGCGGAAAACCCGCCTACACGGCAGACTACTGGGGCGTCAACTTTCTGCAATCCTCGCCCTTAGGCTTGAAAACCAATCTCGGTGACTACACCCAGGGCCTCGAATTGCTCAAGGTGAGCGACAGCAAGCCCATCAGCGGCGAGTACAGCCTGCCCAATATCAAAAACAGCCACGTGGAGTGGACGGCCAACACCCGCACGTTCACCTTCGGCAAGGACGGCAAGCCCGTGATGGACGTGGTGTTCAACGTCAAGGACTGCGACGTGGCGTTCAAGTATGTGCTGCTGCCTCACGGCGAAACGCTGAGCGCAAGAGTCGAAGACGAGGCCACCGGCTTCGCCTTCCCCGAGGGCACCACCACCTTCCTGTGCCCGCAGATGATGCCCATGACCGGCTTCGCCCGCACGGCCCCGAGTTATGAGACATCGTACACCATCGACGCGCCGATGGGCACCAACGGCTGGGGCGACGGCTTTGTGTTCCCCTGCCTCTTCAAGAACGGCGACGAGGGCTGGATGCTCGTGTCGGAGACCGGCGTTGACGGCACTTACTGCGCCAGCCACCTCGACAACGTGGAGGGAAATCTTTACGCCATCGACTTCCCCAATCCCGCCGAGCTCAACGGTAACGGCCACAACGGCGCGGGCGTGACCGTGCCGGGCGAGACCCCGTGGCGTACCATCACGTTCGGCCATTCGCTCCGCCCCATCACCGCCACCACTGTGCCTTGGGACTTCGTGGAGCAGAAATATCCCGCATCTAAGGAGTACGACTACGGCAAGGGCACGTGGAGCTGGATCATGAAGATGGACCCGAGCTGCAACTTTGACGAGCAGAAGCGCTACATCGACTTCGCAGCCGCCATGGGCTGGGAGACCGTGCTGGTCGACGCCCTTTGGGACACTCAAATCGGCTACGACCGAGTGGAGGAGCTCGCCAAGTACGGCAAGGAGAAGGGCGTAGACCTCTACCTCTGGTACAACTCCAACGGCTACTGGAACGACGCCCCCCAGGGCCCGCGCCACAAGATGGCCACCTCTGCCGCCCGCCGCGCCGAGATGGCCTGGATGCAGAAAAACGGCATCCGAGGCATTAAGGTCGACTTCTTCGGCGGCGACAAGCAGCAGATGATGCAGCTGTATGAGGACATCCTCACCGACGCCAACGATTACGGCATCCTCGTTATCTTCCACGGCTGCACCCTGCCCCGCGGCTGGGAGCGCATGTACCCCAACTTCGCCGCCGCCGAGGCCGTGCGCGCCAGCGAGAACCTGCACTTCAGCCAGGGCGAATGCGACAATGAGGCTTTCGCGGCCACCATCCACCCGCTGGTGCGCAACACCGTGGGCAGCATGGACTTCGGCGGCAGCGCTCTCAACAAGTATTGGAATGCCGACAACACCCCCGGTCGCGGCAACAAGCGCATGACCAGCGACGTGTTCGCCCTGGCCACCGCCGTGCTCTTCCAGAGCCCCGTGCAGCATTTCGCCCTCGCCCCTAACAACCTTGAGGACGCTCCCGCATGGGCCATCGACTTTATGAAGGCAGTGCCCACCACTTGGGATGAGGTGCGCTTCATCGACGGCTACCCCGGCAAGTACCTGATTTTGGCCCGCCGCAGCGGCGACAAGTGGTACATCGCCGGCATCAACGCCCAGGCCGAGCCCGTCAAGGCCAAGGTGAAGCTCGACATGCTCGACGCCGGTCAGCAAGTTACTGCCTACGTTGACGACAAGGACCTCAACGGCAGCGTCAAGACAATCAAAGTGAACAAGAAGCAGGAGGTGGACGTATTCATCCCCACTAACGGAGCCGTTTTAATCGTAGAATAATATGAGATTTCAATATTTAGCGTTGGCGCTTGCCGGCACCGGCCTGATGGCTTCGGCCCAGGCCTCGCACATAAGCGAACTATACCCCAACGAGTTTGAGCTTGGGCAGGTAAAACTGCTCGACGGCCCGTTCAGCCATGCAATGGAGGTGAACGTAAACCACCTCAAGCAGTATGACATGGACCGCCTGCTGGCTCCGTACTACATCGAGGCCGGCCTGCAGCCCAAGGGCGAGCCGTTCCCAAACTGGGCAGGCCTTGACGGACACATCGGCGGCCATTACCTCTCTGCCCTGGCCATCAGCTACGCCGCCACCGGCGACCCTGAGCTGATGAGCCGCATGCAGTATTTCCTCGACGAGATGGAGGCTGTGCAGAAGGCCAACGGCGACGGATACATCGGCGGCGTGCCACAGAGCAAGCAGTGCTGGGCCGATCTGCGCAAGGGCGACATCACCGCCATCTCCAAGCGCTGGGTGCCCTGGTACAATGAGCACAAGGTGGCTGCCGGCCTGCGCGACGCCTACATCTACGGCGGCAACGAGCAGGCGAAGCGCATGTTCCTTGCCCTCTGCGACTGGACCATCGACGTGACCAAGGACCTCAACGACCAGCAGATGGAGCAGATGCTCAACACCGAGTACGGCGGCATGAACGAGGTGCTGGCCGACGCATACGAGCTGACCGGCGATGAGAAATACCTCGCCGCCGCCAAGCGCTTTACGCACCATTGGCTCTTCGACAGCATGCTGGCCGGAGTCGACAACCTCGACAACAACCACGCCAACACGCAGGTGCCCAAGGTCGTGGGCTTCCAGCGCGTGTCGGAGGTGGACGGCGCCAACGGCGACTATTGGCAGGCTTCCGAGTTTTTCTGGGACCGCGTGGTCAACCATCGCTCCATCGCCATCGGCGGCAACAGCCGTCGCGAGTATTTCCCCTCGGCCAGCGACTGCATCAGCTACACCGAGGACCGCGAGGGCCCGGAGTCGTGCAACACCAACAATATGATGAAGCTCACCGAGGGCCTGTTCCGCATGCGCCGCGACTCGAAGTACAGCGATTTCTACGAGCGCGCCATGTTTAACCACATCCTCTCGACTCAGCACCCCGAGCA
>CAMWUM010000126.1 GCA_947177435.1 uncultured Muribaculaceae bacterium | reverse complement strand
CTGTTGGGGGGATTGGCTCCGGTATTTCGGTTGGGATTGATTCGGGCTCGGGCTCTGGGGCGGGGTCTGCGATGTCGAAGATGAAGTCGGGGTCGGCGATGTCGTCGTCGACGTTGGGGGAGACTTCTTCGGCGGTGAACATGGCGAATGGCTCGTTGATGGCTTTGGCCAGTTCGGCGTCGGGCTCGAATGTGATGGCGCGCGTGTCGGGGTCAACGGCGAATGTGCCGAGGCCTTTGACTTTGACCTCCTCGCCTGCGGCGACGGCTGAACGCACGGCGTCGGTAAAGGCGCGGATGTATGCGTCAACGTATGCCATGTTCTTGCCTGAGGCTTGTGAAAGCAGTTCGACCAGGCGCTTGAGTGTAACGATGCTATTCATGGTCGACTTGCTTTTTAAACATGGCGCTCGGCGAGAACTCGAGCTTGATTTTTGGTGGGATGAGCATACGCTTGCCCGTGGCGGGATCGACTTTCACCTGCTCGGGCTGCTTGATGGTCACGAAGTTGCCGAAGCCGGGTATGGCGACCGAGTCGAACTCCTGCATGCGCTCGCGGATGACCGCCACAAAAGTGGCGGTCATGTCGGCCATGTCTTTGGGGTCGGCGTCGAGCCGCTTTGCCAGTTGGGATGTGAATGCTTTGCTGTCCATCATTAATAGTTCCTTGCGATGATGACTCGCTGGGCCGAAGGCTTGCCGGTGACCATGCACACGCCTGGCGTCTTGTCGCCCTCGAGAGGAATGCAGCGGATGGTGGCTTTGGTTTCGGCCTTGATGAGTTCTTCGGTCTCAGTGGTGCCGTCCCAGTGGCAGAGGAAGAAGCCGCCGCCGTCGATACGGGCCTTGAAGTCTTCGTAAGAGTCACATACGTAGGTGCGTGACTGGCGCATGTCGAGGGCCTTCTTGTAGATGTTGGCCTGGATGTCCTCGAGGAGCTGCTCGATGTGCTGGGCGATGCCTTCGAGAGGCACGTTCTCCTTCTCGAGAGTGTCGCGGCGCATGAGTTCGACGGTGTCGTTTTCGATGTCACGCTCGCCGAGCACGAGGCGCACTGGCACGCCTTTGAGTTCGTAGTCGGCAAACTTGAAGCCGGGACGCTTGTTGTCGGCGTCGTCGTACTTGACGCTTACGCCGGCCTTCTTGAGTTCGTCCATGATGGGGAGGACGGTGGCGGTAATCTTGTCGAGTTGCTCCTTGTTTTTGTAGATGGGGATGATGACTACCTGGATGGGAGCGAGGCGGGGAGGGAGCACCAGGCCGTTGTCGTCGCTGTGCGTCATGATCAGCGCGCCCATAAGGCGGGTAGATACGCCCCACGAGTTGGCCCATACGTACTCGGGCTTGTTCTCCTTGTTTGCGAAGGTAACGTCGAACGCCTTGGCGAAGTTCTGGCCGAGGTTGTGCGACGTGCCGGCCTGCAGAGCCTTGCCGTCCTGCATCATAGCCTCGATGGTGTAGGTGTTGAGGGCGCCGGCGAAACGCTCGTTGGCGCTCTTGACGCCTTGGATAACGGGCATGGCCATATAGTCCTGGGCGAAGCGGGCGTAGATGTTGATCATCTCCACGGTGCGGGCTTGCGACTCCTCGGCGGTGGCGTGGGCGCAGTGGCCCTCCTGCCAGAGGAATTCGGCCGTGCGGAGGAACATGCGGGTACGCATTTCCCAACGCATCACGTTGGCCCACTGGTTGATGAGGATGGGCAGGTCGCGCCACGAATGGATCCAGTTTTTGTATGTGCCCCAGATGATGGTTTCAGAGGTGGGGCGGATGATGAGCTCCTCCTCGAGGCGGGCGTCAGGGTCAACTACGACGCCGGTGCCGTTGGGGTCGTTCTTGAGGCGATAGTGGGTGACCACGGCGCACTCCTTGGCAAAGCCCTCGACGTGCTCGGCCTCGCGGCAGAGGTATGACTTGGGGATGAGGAGCGGGAAATATGCGTTCTGCACGCCGGTCTCCTTGAACATGGAGTCGAGCGTCTGCTGCATCTTTTCCCAGATAGCGTAGCCGTAAGGCTTGATGACCATGCAGCCGCGCACGGCGGACTGCTCTGCCAGGTCGGCTTTTACGACCAGTTCGTTGTACCATTGCGAGTAATTCTCGCTGCGCTTGGTGAGTCCTTTGAGTTCTATTGCCATTATATTGACTTTGTTTGATTTGATTATTCTTAATAGGAATACTAAGCGCAAAATTACTAAAAATATTCGTACTATGACGCGTTAAAATATAGAAAAATATCGTAACTTTGCCGTATGAATCAGAAAAAGACGCTTCTGCTCATAAATCCGATATCGGGCATCAACAAAAAGGAGGGCCTGATCGACATACTGGCCTCGCGCCTGGCGCGCACGGGCCGCGACGTCACCGTGGCGCTCACCAAGCGCAGCGGGCATGCCGGAGAGCTTGTCCGCGAGGCGATTGCCGACGGATGCGGCACCATCGTGGTGTGCGGAGGCGACGGCACCATCAACGAGGCTGCCTCGCAGATGGTGGGCACCGGCGCCGTGCTGGGCATACTCCCGTCGGGCAGCGGCAACGGACTGGCGCGCCATATTGAGCTGCCAATCGATGAGCTGATGGCCCTCGAGGTGGTGGAGAATGGCGTGGTGGTGGATTGCGACTGTGGCGAGGTGGCAAGCTTCGACTCCGATGGCAATGAAATAAATCATAAATTTTTCTGCACCTGCGGCTTAGGCTTTGACGCCTATGTGTCGCACAAGTTTGCCAAGGCCAAGCGTCGCGGGCCGTCGGAGTACATACGCACGGTGTTCGCCACGCTCGGCACCTACAAGAGCAAGACTTACGGACTGACCGTCGGCGGCAAGAGGCAGGACTTCGACGCCCTCATCCTGGCATGCTGCAACGCCTCGCAGTACGGCAACGACGCGTACATTTCGCCGGGTTCGTCAATCCGCGACGGCAAGCTTGAGTTTGTGACCGTCAAGGATGTTAACACCCTGCGCACCCTCATCTCGGGCATCGACATCATGATGGGCAACGCCACGAAAAATCCCGACATCGAGACCATGCAGGCCGAGAGTGCGGAAATCGAAATCAAAGGCAATGTGTGGGGCCATATCGACGGCGAACCGCTGATGTTCAACAAGCTGCTCAAAATTCGCTGCCTGCCCGGCAGCATCAAGATTTTCGTGCCTACCACGCACCGCGGCATCACGCCTTTCGTCACTCCGGTGGGCTCGGCCATGCGCGACGCGGCCATCACCGTCGGCCGCATCTTCAAAAAGCAGTAATTTCAATTTGCAACCGCATACATGAAGAGAGAGATTATGATGCGCGTGCATAGCGCGCGTGTATACAATGGCGGAACATACGGGCTGCTCAAGCTCGTGCCCGTCGAGGGTATACTGCCTGGTGATATCGAGCCGGGGCAGTTCGTGCAGGTGGACGTACCTGACTGCAAAGGCGCATTTCTGCGTCGGCCCATTTCGGTAAATTTCGTTGATTATGAGGCCAATGAGTTGTGGCTGCTGGTACGCGCCGCCGGCAAAGGCACGCGCAGCCTTATCGCCTGCGTTGAGGGCCAGCAGCTGAGCGTCATACTACCGCTGGGCCGCGGCTTCTCTATGCCCGAAAAGGGTGGGAGAGTGCTGCTGGTGGGCGGCGGAGTGGGCGTGGCGCCCCTGTTGTACTTCGGCAAGGTGCTCAAGGACAACGGGTACGTGCCTGAATTCGCCCTTGGCGCCCGTTCGGCCGGCGACTTGCTCATGCTCGACGAGTTTGAAAAGTACGGCCCCGTGCACGTTGCCACTGAGAATGGCGAACTGGGTACCAAAGGCTTCGTAACTCAACTGCCGGCCATGGCCGAGGACATCGCCCACATAGCATGCTGCGGCCCGACGCCGATGATGAAGGCCGTGGCAAAAATCGCCAAGGCGAGGGGCATCAACTGCGAGGTGTCGCTCGAAAATGCTATGGCCTGCGGACTGGGCGCCTGCCTGTGCTGCGTAGAGGATACTGACCACGGCCGCGTGTGCGTGTGCACCGAGGGCCCCGTATTTAACATCAACCAACTGAAATGGGAACTTTAAGCGTCAACATAGGCGGCCTCGAGCTGCAAAACCCGGTGCTGACGGCGTCGGGCACATTCGGATACGGCGAGGAGTATGAGGACCTGATGAACGTAAACTCGCTCGGTGGCATCATCGTGAAAGGCACTACGCTGCTGCCCCGCGAGGGCAATCCAGGCCCGCGCATGGCCGAGACGCCCGCAGGCATGCTCAATGCCGTGGGCCTGCAAAACAAAGGCGTGGATTACTTTATCGACCACATATATCCACGCATCGCCGAGAAGTTCAGCACGGAAATCATTGTCAACGTGGCGGGCTCAACGGTTGCTGACTACGAGAAGGTCTGCGAGAAACTGGCGCCTCTGCCGCGCATCCGTGCCATCGAGGTCAACATCTCCTGCCCCAACGTCAAGCAGGGCGGCATGGCATTCGGCACCACCACCGCAGGTGCTGCCGAGGTGACTCGCGCCGTGCGCAAGGCTTGGCCCAAGACGGTGATTATGAAACTGTCACCCAACGTTACCTCCATCGTTGACATAGCTAAGGCTGTCGAGGCCGAGGGCGCCGATTGCGTTTCGCTCATCAATACGCTGATGGGCATGGCCATCGACGTTGAGCGCCGCCGTCCCTACTTGTCGACCATCACCGGCGGCCTGTCGGGTCCGGCTGTCAAGCCTGTGGCGGTGCGCATGGTATGGCAGGTGGCCAAGGCTGTTGGCATCCCCGTGATCGGACTTGGCGGCATCGCCTCCACGCGTGACGCCCTGGAGTTCATTATGGCGGGCGCCACTGCCATCCAGATAGGCACGGCCAACTTCATCGATCCATCCATCTCGGAGAAGGTGGCAAAGGGCCTGGCCGAATACTGCGCTGCCAACGGCCTAAAATCCATCACTGAAATCAGAGGAATTATCTAATAATTATCAAGATTAATCCCGATCAATCTTGATTAATCGAGAAAATCATAATAATCATGAATACAAGCAAATTTACAGCGATTGCCATGAGCGCAGCCTTAGCCCTTGCCTCCTGCTCTGACGCCGGCAAGCAAGATGACCAGCCCGTAATAGGCAAGCCCGACTACAAGAGCGAAGCGGGCATCTTCGACGTTGACGCTATGATGGCTCTGGGCCGAGTTAGCGGCGCGCAAGTGTCGCCCGACGGCTCGCAAATCCTGTACGGCATCAGCTACGTGAGCGTGCCCGAAAACAAGTCGAACCGCGACCTCTACGTGATGGACGCTGACGGCCAGAACCAGACCCGTATCACCGCTTCTCCCAAGTCGGAGAGCGGCGAGGCGTGGATCGAAGGCGGCAAGAAGATTGCTTTCGTTTATCCCGACGCCGACGGCCAGCCTCAGCTCTGGGTGATGGCTGCAGACGGAACATCCCGCGTGCAGGTAAGCGACGTTGAGGGCGGCATCGGCGGCTTCCTCTTCTCTCCTGACGAGAAGAAGGTGCTGCTCATCCGCAACGTCAAGCGCGCGCGCCCCGCTGACGAGCTTTATGCCGACCTGCCCAAAGCCACGGGCGTGGTTGTCGATGACCTTATGTACAAGCATTGGGACGAATGGGTGACCGAAAATCCCCATCCCTTCATCGGCGACTTCGACGGCATGCACGTGAGCAATATTGTAGATATCATGGCCGACGAGCCCGACTATGAGGCTCCTATGAAGCCCTTCGGTGGCATCGAATCGTTCGCCTGGGCTCCAGACAGCAAGAGCATAGTATATGTATCGCGCAAGAAGACGGGCATCGAGTACTCTCTCTCCACCAATTCCGACCTCTACCTTTATAATCTGGCCGACGGCTCGACAGTGCAGCTCACCGAGGGTGACAACTTCGGCGGCTACGACACCTGCCCTGCTTTCTCGGCCGACGGCAAGACCCTGGCATGGCTCAGCATGGAGCATGACGGATATGAGAGTGACAAAAACCGCCTCTACGTGCGCGATATGGCCACCGGCGAGATGACCGACCTCACGGCCGACTGGGATTACACGATTGA